>CAMTVX010000039.1:0-70657 GCA_947085295.1 uncultured Alphaproteobacteria bacterium
AAAGGCCTGAATTTGTGGCTTCTGGATTGCCACGTCGCTTCGCTCCTCGCAATGACAATGAGATGATGTCGATTCAACCTAAACAGGACAGACTCTAGACACCGTGCTGTTTCAATTTTTGCTGCTGTTCGAAGTCGATCGGTGACAGCTTTCCATTTCCAGCGTGCTTGCATTGTGGATTATAGAACATTTCAATATAGTCGAATACATCCTGCCTTGCCTCCTCTCTTGTGCGGTAGGATCAGGTCACGTGCGCCATTCATGTTGCGGTGTCGGGTAGGTTTTTTTCTGACTAAAATATTGTCGAAAATATATTCATCGCCATTTGGCGTGGCTCACGCGGGTTTATTGATGTCTGTTTTCCATCATTGATAGAATCAGGCGACATGCACATCGGTCGCGACAAACGCTGAATGATCCGCGCCGCGATATTATCATTGCCCGGATTTTTCACGATTTCAGACGCGCCCGACAGCTATTGCGTGTCTCAGAAACCCCAATAAATGGCAGATTTCTGGTGCTGCGGGAGAGGATTGAACTCTCGGCCTCTCCCTTACCAAGGGAGTGCTCTACCACTGAGCTACCGCAGCATCTGCATCCATCCTGCCATTCACAAGGCAGGGTAGAAGAGGCGCGCAAACTGCCATAGGTGCGGCCTAATCGCAAGGATTGATATGGCGTGGTTGCAAGCCGGTTGATGGCCTTTGATGCGCGCAAAGCCCGGTCGCCTCAAAACCCCTCCGGATTTGGTCAGGGTTGACCGTTGGCGCGCACCCGCCTAGAAAAGGACATAGTGTTGGGCATAAAAAAGGGCGGAAAATGAGCGAAGCACCGGAACGGGAATTTATGGAATATGATGTGGTGATCGTCGGCGGCGGGCCTGCGGGGCTTAGCGCAGCCATTCGCCTGCGTCAGCTTGCCATCGAAACCGGACAGGAAATTTCCGTCTGTGTGCTGGAAAAAGGCTCCGAGATCGGGGCGCATATTCTGTCGGGCGCGGTGATGGACCCGATCGCCATAAACGAGCTGTTTCCGGACTGGAAAGCGATGGGTGCGCCGCTCAACACGCCGGTCATCGATGACCGGTTTTATATGTTTGGCCCAGCAGGCTCGATCCGCATTCCCAACATCGCCATTCCGCCGCTGATGAACAATCATGGCAATTATGTCGTCAGCCTGGGCAATGTATGCCGCTGGCTGGGCGAACAGGCTGAGGCGCTGGGCGCGGAAATCTATCCGGGCTTTGCGGCGGCGGAAGTTCTGTACAATGACGATGGTTCCGTGCGCGGCGTCGCCACCGGCGATATGGGCATTGGCAAGGACGGCAAACCCAAGGACAGCTACACGCCGGGGCTGGAACTGCGCGGTAAATATACGCTGATCGCCGAAGGGGTGCGCGGCTCTCTGGCCAAGCAACTGATCGCGCGTTTCCAACTGGACAAAGACAGCGACCATCCTAAATTCGGCATTGGCCTGAAGGAAATCTGGGACATTGATCCGGCCAAACACAAAGCGGGCCTGGTGATGCACAGTTTCGGCTGGCCGCTGGGCAATGGCACGGGCGGCGGCAGCTTTCTGTACCATATGGAAAACAACCAGGTGTCGATCGGCTTTGTGATGCATCTGAATTACGCCAATCCGCATCTGTCGCCGTTTGATGAATTTCAGCGGCTCAAACATCACCCGAATATCCGGCACTATCTGGAAGGCGGGCGGCGCGTATCCTATGGTGCGCGCGCCATTACCGAGGGTGGATTGCAGTCGGTGCCGAAACTGAGCTTTCCCGGCGGCGCGCTGATCGGCTGTTCGGCCGGCTTTGTCAATGTGCCGCGCATCAAGGGCAGCCATAACGCCATGAAGACCGGCATGCTGGGGGCCGAAGCGGTGTTCACAGCCGTTCAGGCGGGCCGTTCGCATGACGAACCTGCAAGCTATGAACAGGCGTACCGCGATAGCTGGGTCTATCAGGATCTGTACAGGGTGCGTAATTCCAAACCGCTATGGAGCCGCTTTGGCCTGATCCCGGGCTTTGGACTGCTGGCGCTGGATTTGTGGATGAACAATCTGCGCATTGGCCTGCCCTTCACGCTGAAACATGGCAAGCCGGATTATTCGACGTTAAAGCCAGCCAACAAATGCAAACCCATTGCCTATCCCAAGCCCGATGGTGTGCTGTCGTTTGACAAGCCCAGCTCGGTCTATCTGTCGGCCACCAACCACGAGGAAGATCAGCCCTGCCATCTGGTCTTGCGCGATCCATCCATACCCATCGCCAGGAACCTGCCGATGTATGATGAACCCGCGCAACGTTACTGCCCGGTAGGCGTATACGAAGTGATCCGCGACGCCGATGGTGCCAATCCGCGTTTTCAGATCAATGCGCAAAACTGCGTGCATTGCAAAACCTGCGACATCAAAGACCCGGCCCAGAACATCACCTGGGTGGTGCCCGAAGGCGCAGGCGGCCCGAACTATCCGAATATGTGAGGGGGGGCTTAAAACGGCTTCCAGTGTCAAAGCGTTTTACGATCTAACACTTGGCTGCCGTTTTATACACGGCATTGCGGTCGCGCTTGCCCACTGCAATCACAAGGACAATCAATTCCGCATCGCGCACTTCATAAACCAGACGAAAACCCGCACTGCGCAATTTGATCTTGTAGCGATCTTTCTGTCCGAAAAGTTTTGCCGATGGCATACGCGGATTGATCAATCGCTCGCCGAGTTTTTTCTTGAACTGGTTACGAATATTCGTATCCAGCCCGCGCCATTCCTTCAGGACTTCGGTCTTGAATTTAAGGCTATAGCTCATCAAGGGTGACGGCGACTTCCGGCATGTCTTTGCGTGCGTCCGCGATGGCATTCAGCTCAATATCCTCTATCAGGTCCAGCATCGCCTCATAGGCCGCCGCCGGCACGCAATAGAATGCCGGCGCATTGCGGTTCAGAATCGCGACCGGCGCGCCATCCCCGGCGGCCACCGTGCCCATCGGGTCTTTCTTCAACTCAGAAATGCTGGCCGTTGTTTCCGCCAGAACGAGGTTCGTCATAATCTTTTTCCAGTACGGTTACAAGTACTTTTAGAAGTATCATTAATAAACACATTTTGTCAACTTTTCATGACGTCTTCGCAATAATACGTGCGTTTTTGTCACTTTTCGTGATATTTCTTCAAAATTTAGAGAGGCGGCATTCCCTCACTCGATCACGATTCTTGGCGCCACACGTCCCGGCGCGTTCTGGGCGGCGTCCAGTTTATGGGCCACCAGTTCGGCGATATCGCGATAGATGGCGGCTTGCGCACTTCCCGGGGCGCTGACGACAATCGGCGTGCCCGCGTCGGAGGTTTCGCGGATCGATTGATGCAGCGGCACTTCGCCCAGAAAGTCGCAGCCATATTTTTCGGCGGTGGCGCGCGCGCCGCCCTGGCCGAAGATATAGTGCTTCTCGCCGCTTTCCGGGCTGACGAAATAGCTCATATTTTCGATCACGCCGAGGATCGGCACATGGGTGGTTTCGAACATTTTCAGGCCGCGCCGCGCATCGATCAGGGCGATTTCCTGCGGTGTCGAGACGATGATCGCGCCCGCCAGCGGCACCTTTTGCACCAGCGTCAGTTGCGCGTCGCCGGTACCGGGCGGCATGTCCACGACCAGTATGTCCAGCTCGCCCCAGGCGACATCGTTCAGCATCTGGGTCAGCGCGCTCATCACCATCGGACCGCGCCAGATCATGGGGGTGTCTTCATCCACCAGAAAGCCGATCGACATGCATTTGACGCCGTAATTCTGCATCGGCAGCAGCTTGTGCCCGTCTATCGTGGACGGCTTGCCTTTCAGGCCCAGCATGCGTGGGATCGAAGGGCCATAAATATCGGCGTCCAACAGCCCGACCTTGCGCCCAAGGCCCGCCAGCGCCAGCGCCAGATTAACGGCGGTCGTGGATTTGCCGACGCCACCCTTGCCGCTGGCGACCGCAATGATCGCCTTGATGCCGGGAATGGTTTGCTTCTCGCCCGCTTTGGCCGCCTGTTTTACCGCCGGTTTGGGGGCGTGGGTGTGATTATGACCGGGCGCATGATCATGGGTGTGCGCCTGTGGTTTGGGCGCAGCGCGCGAGGGGCTATCACTGTGCGCTGTCAGCACCACCGCCACCCGAGTGACGCCTGGCAGAGCGCGCACGGCGTCGATACAGGCCATGCGCAGCGGTTCTTTCGCCGCACCCTCGCTGGGTGCGACTTCGAGCGAGAAGCCGACCTCGCTGTCCTTGATGACCAGCCCCTGCACCATGCCGAGACTGACCACGTCGGTCCCCTTGTCTGGGTCAATGACCCGGGACAGGGCTTGCAGGATTTGCGCGCGATCTGGCATGGAATGTACCTATTATCGTTATCGTTTTGTTGAAATACGCACAATCAAACGCCACCTAGGGTGTGATACGATTGCGTAGCAGACATGTCTGTCATATAACCCGCATTAGCCTTAAAGCCAATACGAGCCTGGATCACAACAGTGGAGCGAAACGCCTATGCCATGGAATAATGACGGAAACGGTGATTCCGGGAATCGTGGACCCTGGGGCAAGCGGCCCGGCGGGGGCGATGGCGGCGGCCCGCAGGGCCCCCGTGGACCCTGGGGCGGCGGCGGTGGACCCGGCGGCGGGCAACAGCCCCCAGACATTGAAGCCATGCTGCGGCAGGCGCAGGAGCGGCTGCAAAATCTTTTCCCCGGCGGCAAGATCAGCGGCGGCGGCCTGGGTCTGGTCGCAATTCTGCTGGGCGGATTGTGGCTGGCGACAGGTTTTTACACCGTAAAAACCGATCAGCAGGGCGTTGTGCTGCGCTTTGGCAAGTTTTCTGAAATCACCCAGCCCGGGCTGAATTATCACCTGCCTTACCCGATAGAATCGGTCCTGACGCCGCCGGTAACGAACGTAAACCGGGTAGACGTGGGCTTTCGCCCGTTCACCGATGCGCGCAATCCGGATCGTACCCAGGACGTGCCGCAGGAAAGCCTGATGCTGACCGGCGACGAAAATATCGTCGATGTGGATTTTTCGGTGTTCTGGCGCATCAGCGATGCGGAAAAATTTCTGTTCAATATGGCCAATGCGCCGGAAAATGTGAAATCCGTCGCGCAAAGCGCCATGCGCGAAGTCATTGGCCGCATGCAGATCACCCCGATCCTGACCGAAGCGCGCAGCCAGATCGAACAGGACGTGGTGTTGCTGACCCAGCAGGTGCTGGACAGTTACAATGCGGGCGTACAAATCAGTCAGGTGCAGTTGCAGAAAGTCGATCCCCCCATCGCGGTGATTGACGCCTTCCGCGACGTACAGGCGGCGCGCGCCGATCTGGAACGTCAGCGCAACGAGGCCGAAGCCTACGCCAATGACATCATCCCCCGCGCCCGTGGCGAGGCGGCGCAAATTGAACAGGATGCCCAAGGCTATATGCAGCAGACCATTGCCGAAGCAAACGGTGACGCTCAACGCTTCACATCCGTCCATGACCAATATGTAAAAGCCAAGGATGTGACGCAAAAGCGCATCTATTTAGAGACCATGGAGAAGGTGCTGGCGGGCATGAACAAGGTCGTGATTACCGATCCAAAAGGCAGCGGCATGGTGCCTTATCTGCCATTACCAGAATTGCGCAACCGCGCACAGACGGGAGAAGCGGCGCAATGAATAAGAGCATCCCCCTATTGTTGATTGCCGCTGGCGCTCTTGTGGTGCTGGCCTATTCAACGCTGTTTACGGTACACCAGACTGAACAGGCGCTGGTGCTGCAATTTGGCGATCCCAGGCGCGCGATAAGCGAGCCGGGACTGAACTGGAAACTGCCCTTCGTGCAGAATGTGATCTTCTTTGACAAACGCATCCTGGACTTTGACATCCCGGAGGCGGAAGTCATCGCTTCAGACCAGAAACGTCTGGTGGTGGACGCGTTCGCCCGCTATCGTATTACCAATCCGCTGAAATTTCGCCAGACAGTGGTGACTTTGGCAGGCGTCGATGCGCGGCTTTCCACACTACTCAACGCCGGCCTGCGGCAGGTGTTGGGCAAGGAAAGTTTTTATACGATCCTGTCTGGCGAGCGCGGCCCGCTGATGGCCTTGATCCGTGACCGCGTCAATCACGAGGCGGCGCAGTTCGGCATCGAAATTGTGGATGTGCGGATCCGCCGGGCCGATCTGCCCGAGGCCAACAGCCAGGCAATTTACCGCCGCATGCAGACCGAGCGGGAACGCGAAGCGCGGGAGGCGCGCGCCCAGGGTGCGGAAATTGCCCAGCGTATCCGTTCGCGCGCCGACCGTGACAAAACCGTGCTGCTGGCCGAAGCCAAGCGCGATGCGGAAATCACGCGCGGTAAGGGCGATGGCGAACGTAGCCGCATCTTTGCCGATGCGGTTGGCAAGGATCCGGAATTTTTTGCCTTCTACCGTTCGATGCGCGCCTATCAGGAAGCCTTCAAGCCCGCCGACACCACCATGGTGCTGTCGCCGGACAGTGAATTTTTCCGCTACTTCATTGATCTGAGCGGCAAAGGCAGCGCGGCGGGAACGCGATAAACGCTAAAAAACCTGAATCACGCCGCACTTATTCCTCATTCAGGGACTAGATGTGTGCAGTAAACCTGATAAGCGATGTTGGATAAAGGGATTGTGAATATGCAGAAACGGTCATTTGGTCCGGTGCTTAACCTTGCGGCGGCAGCAGTGATTGCCGCAAATTTTGTGGCTGCCAGCACCGCCCATGCGCGTTCAGCCCCGGACAGCTTTGCTGATTTGTCAGAGCGCCTGTCACCTGCCGTGGTCAACGTTGCCACTTCGCAAACGGTGCAGGGTGCGGATATGAATGAAATGCCGCAATTCCCGCCCGGTTCGCCGTTCGAGGATTTGTTCAAGGATTTTTTCGATCAGCAGGGTGAAAAAGGCCAGGCCCGCAAGGTATCCTCACTGGGTTCCGGTTTTATTATTGATCCATCCGGCATTGTCGTCACTAATAATCATGTGATTGGCAAGGCCGATGAAATCAGCGTGAATTTAAGTGATGGCACGCAACTGCCTGCCAAGGTGATTGGCCGTGATCAAAAAACCGATCTTGCCGTGTTGAAGGTAGAAGCCAAGAAGCCATTACCTTTCGTGAAATTTGGCGCGTCATCGCATATGCGGGTTGGCGACTGGGTGCTGGCGATCGGAAATCCGTTTGGACTTGGCGGGTCGGTTTCAGCGGGTATTATTTCAGCGCAAAACCGCAACATCAATTCCGGTCCCTATGATTCCTTCCTGCAAACAGACGCGGCGATTAATCGTGGCAATTCCGGTGGCCCGCTGTTTGATATGGACGGCAATGTCATAGGTGTAAATACGGCGATCATTTCGCCTTC
Source organism: uncultured Alphaproteobacteria bacterium (assembly GCA_947085295.1). Taxonomy (GTDB): domain Bacteria; phylum Pseudomonadota; class Alphaproteobacteria; order UBA11222; family UBA11222; genus UBA11222. The sequence goes on from CAMTVX010000039.1 coordinate 7,391, forward strand.
TGGCGGCTCGATCGGCATCGGCTTTGCCATCCCCTCAGACATTGTAAAAAATGTCGTGGCGCAGTTGCAGGAATTTGGCGAGACGCGTCGTGGCTGGCTTGGCGTGCGTATTCAATCGGTAACAGATGAACTGGCGGAAAGTTTCGGCCTGCTGAAACCCGGCGGCGCGCTGATTGCAGAAGTTACACCTGGCGGACCAGCCGCCGTTGCCGGCATCAAGGCAGGCGATGTGATCATTCGTTTCGACGGTCAGCCTGTTCCTGAAATGAGCGATTTGCCCCGTATCGTAGCGGAAACGGCGGTCGGCAAAGAATCAGATGTCGTGGTGTGGCGTGATGGCAAGGAAAAGAACTTCCGCGTCTTACTGGGCCGACTGGAAGAATTTGAAAAATCCGCTTCCAACGGGGAAAGTGATAGCGAGCCATCCAGTGATCAGCCGCCGTCAGGAACCGAGATAGATGATCTGGGTCTGTTATTGGCGCCCCTGAGCGCATCGCTACGCGAACAGTTTGAAGTTGGCGCTGATGTAAACGGCGTAGCCGTCGTTGCGGTCGAAGATGCAGGGCCATCACAGGAAAAAGGTGTTCGCCCCGGCGATATCGTTGTCGAGGTGGCGCAGCAGGAAGTGCGCACCCCGCAGGATGTAAAAGATAAGGTCGCCGAAGCAAAGAAGGCCGGAAAGAAATCCGTCCTGCTGCTGCTGTATCGTGGCGGCGACCTGCGTTTTGTTGCCGTTAAATTAGGTGAACAGAGCGAAGCGCCGAAAAAGAAAAGCGGGAAATAGCTTCTACATCACCACCACAACGCGCCCGACCACCGTGCGGTCCTGGATCATGGCCAGGGCCTCATGGGCGCGTTCCAGTGGCACTTCGGCGCAGACATAAGGATTGATTTTGCCGGCCTCTGCCCAGTCATCCACCATCGCGATATTCTCGCGGCCTTTTTGCGGATCCTTGCGGCCATATTCACCAGCGCGCACACCAACAATGGAAAAGCCCTTGATCAGTGGCATGTTAACCGGCGCGGACGGGATGCGTCCCGACGTAAAGCCGATGATCAGCAGCCGTCCGCCCCAATTGATACAGCGCACCGATTCATCAAACACATCGCCGCCCACCGGATCATAAATCACATCCGCGCCATTGCCGCCGGTTAGCTCCTTTACTTTTTCGCGAAAGCCCTTTTTGAAATCCGCGCCGTAATTGATCACATGATCCGCGCCATATTTTGTAACCACCGCCAGCTTGGCGTCCGTGCTGCCGGTGCCGATGACAGTTGCGCCCAGCATCTTGCCCACCTCAACGGCCGCCAGCCCCACGCCGCCAGCCGCGCCATGCACCAGCAGGGTTTCGCCGCGCTGTAATTCACCGCGCCGGATCAGCGACACCTGCGCCGTCAGATAGGCGGAACGAAACGAGCAGGCCTGACCATATGTAAGCGGCGTTGGTTTGCGCCGCAGACTGCTTTCAAAGACATTCACCTCATCGGCAAAGCCGCCACCTGAAAGCATGCCCGCCACCACTGCATCGCCGATTTTCCATTGCGTGACGCCATCGCCCAGCGCCACGACATCACCGGCAAACTCCGTGCCCGGAATATATGGCAATGGTGGTTGATACTGATATTTTTTCTGGATCATCAAAATGTCTGGAAACTGTGTGGACGCCGCGCGAATGCGCACCCGCACTTCTTTTTCGCCCGGCGGTGGAAGCTCTACTTCTTCCAGTTTCATAACCGACATATCAAGACTGTTTTCGCGCACCATCATTGCCCGCACTTTCTTTCTCCCCGTTAAATTATATTTCCCTGTTCTTAGCATGCGTAGCGGTGGTGATGGAATCATCTTGCATGCAGTGGACGATCCATGCTGCAATCAATGCGCAGGGAAAAATTAACGAATAAAAGCAGGAGCCAGTTATGACGGGTTACGCTGCCAGGTTTGTATTCCTAATTTTCACGTGTGGTGCAGGCGCGGCGTTTGCGCAACCACCACAAGTCGCGCTGAAAAATATTCATGACGCCGCATGGATAGAAGTGGATTTGGGGAATGACGTGTCTGCCGCGAACAGCGGATTCCATGTCCTGGCGCAGAATGTCCGCGATGGTGCGCCCGACGCTGCTTCCGTTGGCAGGCACCGCGATGGCATAGGTGCTGCTGGCGCACAGGCGAGCGAACCGGCGATCAAGGCAGAAACCGGTTTTGATCCGGTACAAAACCGATCCGAGCAGATAATTATACTCTTTGATGCGGCCGTCACGCGGGCGGACATGGATGTAACCTATTTTTATAGAAACGAAGCAAAGTATGCCGGCACGGCCTATCACGAGCGCGGCGGATGGCGCGCCTATCATGGTAATGTCCTGATCGAACAGGGCCTGTTTTTACCTGAACCCACTGGCGGCACGCATCAAATTGTGATTGCCGCACGCGCGCCATTTGATCGTCTTGAAATATTCGCAACACCCTATGTGACAGAAAGCGGCGAGGAAATTCAACCCGGTCTGATCACCACAGATTCAAGTGATTTTCTGATCAGGCATATCGCGTATAAGCGCGTGTCCCAGAGCCAGCTCGATTTGAAATAAGCTATCCATGCAGGCTGGCAGCGACTATGATTGCATGACGAAATAAATTGGCCTTCACCCCGTGCGGTGTCGCACATTTCATTAATTACAAAAATCACTTACAAAAATCACGATGCGCCTTATTGGTTTTATCCACATTTTATTTATCGCGGCATTGTCCCAACAGGTAATGTCTCAACAGGCATTGTCCCAACAGGTAATGCGCGCACCGGCTGTGATCGCCAGCATCAAGCCCGTGCATTCATTGGTGGCGGGGGTGATGGCAGGTGTTGGCACGCCCGAGTTACTGGTTACGGGTGCGGCGTCGGAACATGACACCGCGCTGCGCCCTTCCCAGGCGAAAAGCCTGCAACAGGCGGATCTGATTTTCTGGGTGGGGCCGCAACTGGAAAATTTTCTGGTGCGTCCGCTTGCGGGCCTTGCGCCCTCAGTGGGTCAGATTGCGCTGTCCGACAGCGCAGGGGTGCGGCTGCTACCAGTACGTGACGCAGATACATTACAGGCCCCGTCAGATGCGCCGGACCTCCCAAAAGACATGCATATCTGGCTGGATCCGGATAATGCGGCGGCGATGGTGCGGGCAATTGCCGAAACCTTACAGGCCCGCGATCCGGCCAATGCTGCGGCCTATGCGAAAAATGCGGCGGCGCTGGAGGTGCGCTTACGCGCCAGCGAGCACCTGATCAGCGCGCGACTAGCAGTAAGCCCAATGCCGCCCTATATGGTGTTCCATGACGCCTATCAGTATTTTGAGACGCGCTTTGGGCTGCGTCCTGCCGCCATCATCAGCCTTGATCCCGAACATCCGCCGGGGGCAAGGCGGGTCCAGGCGCTGCGATCACGTGTAACCGATGCCGGGGTGGTTTGTGTGTTTGCCGAACCGCAGTTCGCGCCGCGCCTGATCCATACGCTGATCGAAGGCACGTCGGCGCGGGCGGCAACACTTGATCCGCTGGGCGCGGAACTGCCCGAAGGGAGCGATATGTACTTTGCGCTACTGGATCAAATGGTCAATGCTCTGACCGGCTGCAAGGCGGAAAATCAGGGGTAATTTGATCTCCGGGGTTCACATAAATGCCCAGATCTTAATGGATATTGCCCTGACGCCAAAAATCGCATAGGAATCAAAGCGTGCGGTCATAAATTCTTAACATGGCCATTGTGGTAAATCATGCAGCAGATCAATAGCAGTATAATATAGGGGCAGGGGGGCATGGCGAAAATCAAAGTGGCAATCGCAGGGGTTGGAAACTGCGCCAGCTCTTTGATCCAGGGTATCGCCTATTATGCGGTGCAGGATCCAGCGACGGTGACCGGCCTTATGCATCCCGATATTGGCGGTTGGGGGCCGTGCGATCTGGATGTGGTGGCAGCGTTTGATATTGACCGCCGCAAGGTTGGCAAGCCGCTGGAAGAAGCGGTATTCGCCAAGCCCAATTGCACCATGATTTTTCAGAGCGATCTGCCCGCCTCGGGCGTGACCGTGCAGATGGGACCAATTCTGGATGGTATTGCGCCCCATATGGTCGACTATCCCGATGATGAGGCGTTTCGCGCCTCTGACGCAACGCCGGTAAATATCGCAGAAGTCTTACGCCAAACCGGGGCCGAGGTGCTGGTGTGCTATCTGCCGGTGGGCTCTGAACAGGCGGTGCGCCATTATGCCCAGGCCTGTCTGGATGCGCGTGTGGCGATGGTGAATTGCGTGCCGGTATTTATTGCGTCCGATCCGGAATGGGCCTCGAAATTTGTGCGCGCGGGTGTGCCTATTGTGGGCGATGACATAAAAAGCCAGGTTGGCGCAACCATTGTGCACCGCGCGCTGACGCGGCTGTTCTGTGATCGTGGTTATGTACTGGACCGGACCTATCAGTTGAATACCGGCGGCAATACCGATTTTCTCAATATGCTGGCGGCCGAACGACTGAAGTCAAAAAAGAAATCAAAAACCGAATCCGTGCAGTCGCAACTGGATGAGCGGCTGGAATCCAAAAATATTCATATTGGCCCGTCGGATTATGTGCCCTGGCAGCGCGATAACAAGGTGGCGTTCATCCGCATGGAAGGCATGGGTTTTGGCGGCGCGCCGATCGAGCTGGAATTGCGCATGTCGGTGCAGGATTCCCCCAATAGCGCGGGCGTGGTGATCGATGCGGTGCGCTGTGCGCGGCTGGGTCTGCAACGCGGTCTTGCCGGGCCGCTGGAAGCGCCGTCGGCTTATTTCATGAAAACCCCGCCGCGTCAGATGCGCGATTCGGTCGCCCATGACGCCTGCGAGGAATTTATCCGCGATACCGCCGTACCGGCACTGAAGAAAGTGCGCGAAGCCGCCGCCGAATAGCCGGATCAACCGAAACTGAACGCTGCCGCCCGCTCAAAGCCCGGTAAAATCGGCGCGCCAAGATCGCGTATGGTGCGGCCCGCAGATGCATTGCCGTCCCGGCGATAAATCCGTGCGCGGCCAACGCCATTATCATATTCGACGCAGACCAGCCGCCCGCCATCGCGCAATTGCGTTAACAATGCCGCAACGCCGGTTTCCGTCGCGCCGTTCAGTATGATCACATCATAGGGCGCCTGTTTGGCGCAACCGGCAGGCAGATCGCCACTGACCAGCGCAATATTGTCGATGCCGCATTCGTTCAACTGATCGGCGGCGCGCGCAGCCAGCGCAGGGTCGCTTTCCAGCCCGATAACGGTTCCTCCCAGCCTGGCGGCCAGCGCGCCCATATAGCCGTCACCTGCACCCACGACTAGGATCACGTCTGTGGCTTTAATCTCGGCGGCCTGCAACAGCACGCCCGTGCAAATCGGGCTTAGCAGATAGCGGCCGGGCGCGATACTGACTGCACTATCGCCATAGGCCATAGCTTTGGCCGCTTTGGGAAGAAAGCGCTCGCGCGGCACAGCCCCCGCGACGGCCAGCAGGCGCTGATCAAGTATGGCATCGGCGCGAAGCTGGCATTCGACCATATTGCGGCGGGCGGTCGTAAAATCGGTCATGGGCACCTCAATTCAGGAACTATGTAATTTGCTTATAGCGGGACAAGGTTAATATGACAATGTTTGCGCCAAACAGCGCATTATGATACGACCCCTGTAAATGCCGCTTTGGCACTGGTGACGTGGCGGAATGGTTACGCAGCGGATTGCAAATCCGTCTATCCCGGTTCGATTCCGGGCGTCACCTCCAGCGGGGTCCGCTTTATGCGTCAGGCCAGCCATTTTATTCTTTCGGCCAGCCTATCCGGATCAGTTCCGATTCGGGCGCGCCAGATTCGTACAGGGCGATCAGCGCCTCCGGGTCAAAATTCACCCCTACCGGATTGGACGCAAAATCCGGCCGCGTGAACCAACCCTGTAATGCTTCGGCGGTCGCAAAATTTTCCACCTGTAATTCCACCCGGTTACCATCAGGATCCTGATAATAGAGCGATGTGGTCAACCCGTGATTGACCGGCCATACTGGCAAAATGCCAGCCTTTTTCAGCCGTGCATAGGTGTTCAGCAACGTACCCAGATCCGCCACGGTATAGGCCAGATGATCCAGCCCCGCCTGTTTGCCGTCGCGCTCCGCCAGTTTGGGACGATTAATAAAGGCAAGACGGTGATGTTCCGCATCAAACGTCAGAAAGCTGAGCATCGGCCCGCCCGCCACCACCCGCGCATTCAGCACCTGGCAATACCAGGCGATCATCGCATCATAATTGGGGGTGGCGAATACCGCATGCGCAAAAAAACGCGGTGACGATGCTGGTGAATTGGCGTCGACCTTTCGTCTTTCGTGAAGTGCAGTCATGCTTTCCTCCTATGTCCGGTTGAACAGGGAGGCTAGAGCATAATCCGGACAAAATGAACCAGATCGTTCAGCCCAACCGGTAACGGCGCGATGGCCGCAAAAACCACATGGCCAGAAGCGTAAATGACATCAGGCCCGAAACGGTTGGTTCCGGCACTTCTGTCGCGATCTCGTCAGGGTCGCTTTGCATCATTCGGGTGAGCGGACCATTGGAACTCTGTGGGTCATCGCCTGGATCGGTATCCGTGCTTTCGTCCTGCGGGCTATTATCGGGCAAAAAATTCTGCCTTAGTCTATCCGGAATTTGCACATCCGCGTCAGGCAGACTTGCTTCATCCGATCCATCTCCGCCGACACCAGGAGCGGGGGTCTGTGCTCTCCGTCCGTTGAACGGATCAAGATCAGGGCTGGTCGACACCTGATCGGGGAAATTGTCTAAAATGTTCCTGCCAGGGGCATCCGTTTGCTGGTCCGGCGTTTGCTGGTCCGGTGTGCCAGAAAGTGGTTCCGGGTTCGAGCTAGCGCCGCCACCAGGGAAGTTTCGAGCAAAAGCGCGTCCATATCTGTTGGAATAACTATTCCCGGGGTCCGCACCGTAGGTATCTTGCCCCTCAGCCTGATCCAGCAGCGCAATTTGATCAAAATTATCAGAATTCTCGGCTTCATCGGCTGGCGCATTTTCTTGCGACGAAAATGCCTGTTCATCGCCATGCCGGTCTTCGGGGACAGATCCGTGACTATCCGGGGATGGATGCGTTCCAGGCCGGTCGTTTTCTTCCATATTGTCAGAATCAAGCCATTGGACAGGCGCGCGATTGCCGTTTCCGGTGATCGGCGCATCATTAGCGGAAGCTACATATTCAGTAGGCGGTAAATCATAAGCCCCGGAATCACTATTCGGCACGACCAGAGTTACCCCTAGAGCCAATGCGCCATAGGAGCTGATCGCGGTCGCTAATCCTGCGTAAACGGATTTGGAACGCGCCCGCCGCAACGATTTTCTACGTGAACCGACCCTCATAATTCTGATCCTAAATTCCCAAGCCGTACGCGTCAGAAACTATAACCTGCGAAAACTAGATCATTTATAGTAGTTATTTATAAATATAAATCATAGTGACGTTAATCACACTTTGTTTGGAAATATCAGCCCGGGCAGAATAGGATTGTCGTTTCAACAAAATGTTAAGGTGGGTTGATGTCGCTCGGAATAGGAAAATTCACCTATAAAAAGGGTTTGCAGGCGCTGGGAAACGGCGCCTATGCGTGGTTGCAACCCGATGGTTCCTGGGGCTGGAGCAATGCCGGGCTGATTTGTGACAGCGGGCAATCCCTGCTGGTGGACACCCTGTTCGATGTGCCGCTGACGCAAACCATGTTGGCCGCCATGCGCAGTGCCGAACCGGCGGCGGTAAAAATTGGCACTCTGGTCAATACCCATGCCAATGGCGATCATTATAACGGCAATGAATGTGTGGCCGGGGCCGAGATTATTGCGTCAAACGCCTGCGCCGAACAGATGGCGGCTGATCCGCCTTCGCGGCTGGCGGCCATGCAGGCCAACGCCGCATCCATGGGATTACCGGGAAAGTTCTTTGCCGAAGTATTTGCGCCGTTTGATTTTGCCGGTGTCACACTGACATTGCCAACGCGCACATTTGCACGTGAATTATCAGTGCTGGTAGGAAACAAGCGTGTCGATCTGATCAATGTCGGCCCCGCGCATACGGCAGGCGATACGCTGGTCCATGTGCCAGCGGACAAAATATTGTTTACCGGCGATATTTTGTTCATCGACGGCACGCCGATCATGTGGGAAGGTCCGATTGGAAACTGGATCAGCGCGTGTGATCGCATGCTGGCGATGGATGTGGAACTGATCGTTCCCGGACATGGTCCGATCACGGATAAGCGCGGCGTACGCGCGGTGAAATCCTATCTGGAATATATCAGCGCCGAGGCTCGCAAACGCTTTGACGCCGGAATGAACGCCACAGATGCGGCGCGCGACATTGCGCTGGGGGATTATGATAGCTGGGGCGATGCGGAACGCATTGTGGTCAATGTTGCGTCGCTGTATCGCGAATTTTCGGGCGACACTTCGCCGCCCAATGTTTTGTATTTATTCGGCCTGATGGCGGAACTGTATTTCGCCCGCAAGAAACGCACGGGATAAATCCGCTATTGCGCCGCCTGGGCCGGCGGTGTCCATTTTTCGCGCATGGTCACAAATTCCTCGGCGGCCGTGGGATGCACCGCCATGGTAGCGTCAAAATCTGCCTTGGTTGCGCCCATTTTGATGGCGACACCCAGGCTTTGAATAATCTCGCCCGCATCCGCGCCCAGAATATGGCACCCCAGAACCTTGTCTGTGTCCGCATCGACAATCAGTTTCATCAGCATACGTTCATCGCGGCCAGATAATGTGTGTTTCATGGGACGGAAATCGGCTTTGTAAATGTCGATATTTTTGTGGCGCTGGCGGGCGGCCTCTTCTGTTAATCCACATGTGCCAATGCCGGGCTGACTGAACACCGCTGTCGGGATCAGTTCGTGATCCACCGGCAGCGCCTTGCCGCCAAACACCGTAGACACAAAACACATCGCTTCGTGAATGGCGACGGGCGTAAGGTTTACGCGGTCCGTCACATCGCCCAGCGCCCAGATATTTTCAACATTGGTATGGGAATATGCGTCCACCGCGATCGCGCCCTGCGCCGTTACCGCAACGCCCGCCGCCGCCAGCCCCAGCCCCGCAATATTCGGTTTTCGCCCGGTGGCATACAGTACGCAATCGGTCTCGATTACCGTGGCGTCTTCCAGTGTCACTAATAAGGTATCGCCGCTTTTTTCAATTTTTGCGGGATTGGCGTTGAGCCGCACCTCCAGGCCTTTTTTCGCCATTTCCCGGCGCAACATGGTGCGGATATCCATATCGAAACCGCGCAAAATTTCCGCGCCGCGATAGACCAGTTTGGTTTGCGCGCCAAGACCGTTAAAAATTCCGGCAAATTCCACAGCGATATACCCGCCGCCCACCACCATCACGCGGCGCGGCAACTGGGCCAGATGAAACGCCTCGTTCGACGTAATGGCGTGTTCGATGCCGGGAATTTTCGGCAGACTGGGCCAGCCGCCGGTGGCGATCAGGATTTTTTCAGCCGTAACCGTACGATTATCCGTAGACAGATGAAGTGTATGCGCATCACGCAGTTCCGCGCGTGAATGAATAATTTCTGCCCCCGCATTGTTCAACCCGCGTTCATACATGGCGCTAAGGCGCGCAATTTCCTGGTCCTTGTTGGCGATTAAAGCGGGCCAGTCAAAACGGCGCTCGCCGACATGCCAGCCAAAGCCTGCGGCGTCTTCAAAATCTTCGCTGAAATGACTGGCATAGACGAGCAGTTTTTTCGGCACACAGCCGCGTATGACACAGGTGCCGCCATAGCGAAATTCCTCGGCAATGCCAACCCGCACACCCCTTCCCGCCGCCATGCGGCCCGCGCGCACTCCGCCCGATCCGCCGCCAATAACAAACAGGTCAAAATCATATTTCGCCATGCGATGGCTCCTCTATAAAATCGGAACCAGGCTGCCTTCGGGGCGCACGATATGCACGCCCGACGCGCCGCCAATAATCGCAGCGCTGGCCATGCCGATAAACAGGCCGTGCTCCATAACACCCGGAAGCGTGTCCAGAAACGCGGCCAGACCTTCCGGGTCGCCAATGCGTTTCAGATCGCAATCCAGAATATAATGCCCGCCATCGGTTAGGAATGACGACATATCCCTGTTACGGCGCAGCGCGACGGCGACATTGCCGACATCAAAGCGCGAAAGACTGTCGCGAATACGCCGCGATGTGGTTTTCCACGCAAACGGGCTGATCTCCACCGGCAGTGGAAACGCGCCCAGTTGCGGAACCAGCTTGCCTTCATCGGCGATGATCAGTACACGGCTTGATCCGCTTGCGACAATTTTCTCCCGCAGCAATGCCCCGCCGCCGCCCTTGATCAGGCGCAGATCGGGGTCAATTTCGTCCGCCCCATCAACGGTCAGATCAAGCTGCCCCGCCGCATCTATATCCACCAGCGGAATGCCGCATTCACGCGCCAGCGCCTCGGTGCGTACCGAAGTGGACACGCCGATGACCCGCAGGCCGTTTTCCACCGCCTCGCCCAGCGCACGGGTAAAATGATCGGCGGTTGAACCGGTGCCAATACCGACCTTCATCCCGTCGTTGACATATTCCAGGGCTTTCAGCGCGGCGGCGCGTTTATAGTCATCAATCGGCATAAGCTCGCTTTCTTTAGGGTGGGGGAGGCAGCTTGACCCCCGTACCGGCACAGTCTAATACACCGCAAATGCAACTTATCGCACAAAATTTAACCGGGCGTTTCGTCCAACTGGAACCGCTGGCCGAGGCGCACCGCGAAGGTTTGCGCCTAGCCGCCAATGATCCCGCGATCTGGGCTTATTTTCCGGTTAACGGTAGCGGCGCAGATTTCGAGGCGTGGTTCGACGGGGTGCGCCGCTTGCATGAAAGCGGGGCCTATATCGCTTTTGCAGTACGGCGGCTTGCGGATAACACGCTTGTGGGTACAACATGGTTTCTGGAAATCGTTCCGGCCCATAAGCGTGTCGAGATCGGCGGAACCTGGTATGCCAAAACCGCGCAGGCGGGCACCGTTAACCCGGAATGCAAGCTGCTGTTGCTTACCCATGCGTTTGACGCGGGCGCGAACCGGGTGGAACTGAAAACCGATGCGCGCAATGCCCGCTCGCGCGCCGCCATCGCCAAACTGGGCGCCAAGCAGGAAGGCATTTTTCGCGCCCATATGGTGGTGCGCGATGGCTATATTCGCGATTCGGTCTTTTTCTCGATCATCCGCAGTGAATGGCGGGACGTGCGCGCGGGGCTTGAGGCGCGGCTGGCGCGTTTGGCTACTTAGGTACAGCGACCTACTCCGCCGCCACAGAATACGCATGTGTGGGTGGGGTCCAGAGTGTGCTGAGCTGGCGCATCACGCGGCGTTCGCCGGGGTCCCAGGCGTCGCGGCGGTGCAGGGTTCCGAGGGTGTCGAACATCACCATGTCGCCAACCTGCCAGTCATGCGCATAGACATTTTCGGGGCGTGTGGAATGCGCGGCAAGCTCTTTCAGCAAATCGTTGCTTTCATCTTTCGGCATGCCAATAATGTTGCGGGTGATACCCTTGCTGACATACAGGATTTCGCGGCCCGTATCCGGGTGGCGCAGAATGACCGGATGCACGGCCTGCGGAATTTCCACGCGGGCAACGCCCATGCGCGCATTGCGTTCTTTCTTGGCCTGGAAACTTTCGCGAAATTCTTCAGCGGCGCGGGGCGTATCGCTGATCGCGTTCAGATCAGGCTCGCCAGAGGTATATCCGGTAATGCTGTGATGCGCATATAGCGGGCGCAGCATATCCGCCATGGCGCGCGGCAGGCTTTCGAACGCCGCATACTGATTGGCAAAACAGGTTTGCGGCGGATTTTTGGTGGGGATTTCCACCGCCTCCAGAAAACTTTCCTTGCCGACATGCGGCACATAGGAATAATCCGCATGCCATTCAAGCGAGGTCGAGGCGCCAGTTCCTTCGGGCACGCCGTCCACGCCCACCAGATTATTGACCCGCAAAATTTCCGCCACCGGGTCAATATCACCAAACCATTCCGATCCCTTGATCAGATTGCCAAAGCGAGTGGCAAAGCGGACCAGCTCTTTATCCGTTGGCGCCGCATGGCCGCGAAACACCAGCACCTGGTGTTGCTGCAAGCCCTGTCGGATGATGTTCTCATCCGTGTCAGACAATTCGGTTTTGGGATGCCAGCCCACAACAATGGCTCCTAAGGCTGCGTCCTGCGGCTTCACTTCAATCGGCATTACGTATCTCCTCTGGCATGAAAGGATATGCTAGCGGCGAGGCGCCGATCTGTAAACCAGCCTTATTCCAGTCCCGCCTCAATCGCGTCCTCAACCGTGCGCAGGCCGGGGCGTTTGGCGCAGACCATGACGGCCATGTTGCCGGGGGCGTGCTCGTTTTTCCACATTTTGGTGTGCGCCTTGGGAATTTCATGGAACGGAAATACTTCCGACATGCACGGGTCGATGCGGCGGTCGATGACCATCCGGTTGGCCTGGCTGGCCTGTTTCAGATTGGCGAAATGGCTGCCCTGAATGCGTTTCTGGCGCATCCATACAAAGCGCGCATCAAAGGTCAGATTGAAGCCGGTGGTGCCGGCACAGAACACCACCATGCCGCCGCGCTTGCATACCATGCACGACACCGGGAAGGTGGCCTCGCCGGGATGTTCGAACACGAAATCCACATCCACGCCCTTGCCGGTAATGTCCCAGATGGCCTTGCCAAATTTGCGCACCTCGGTCATATATTCGGCAAAGCCCGGGCCATTGACCTGTGGCAATTGCCCCCAGCAGTTAAAATCATTGCGGATGATGACGCCCTTGGCGCCCAGCGACATCACGAACTCGCGCTTGCTTTCATCCGACACCACGCCGATCGCGTTGGCGCCTGAGGTCGCGCAGAGCTGCACCGCGAAGGAGCCAAGCCCGCCGCTGGCGCCCCACACCAGCACATTGTCGCCGGGGCTGAGAATATGTGGCTCATGCCCGTACAACATGCGGTAGGTGGTGGCCAGCGTCAGCGTGTAGCACGCACTTTCTTCCCAGGTCAGATGTCTGGGGCGCGGCATGATCTGCTGCGCCTGTACGCGGCAGAATTGTGCAAACGATCCGTCCGGGGTTTCATAGCCCCAGATGCGCTGGCTGTTGGAAAACATCGGATCGCCGCCATTGCATTCCTCATCGTCGCCATCGGTCTGGTTGCAGTGCACAACCACCTCGTCGCCAACCTTGCAGCGCGTCACCTTTGATCCTACGGCATAGACAATGCCCGAGGCGTCCGATCCGGCAATGTGATAGGGCTGCTTATGAACGTCGAACATGGAAACCGGGGTACCCAGGGCGGCCCAGATGCCGTTATAATTGACCCCTGCGGCCATCACGAGCACCAGCACTTCCTGGCTGTCCAGGGTGGGGGTTTCGACCACTTCAAGCTGCATGGCCTGTTCAGGCGGGCCCTGCCGGTCGCGCCGGATGGCCCAGGCATACATGTTTTTGGGCACATGGCCCAGCGGCGGAATTTCGCCGATCTCGTATAAATCTTTTAATTCTTGTACTTTAGCTTTTGTCTGCGACATGGGGTAATGCTCCGGGGGCGCGGGTTTGCCTAAAATTACGTCATAATCGTTGATAAAGCGCTTATACGGTCTGAATTCAAGCGAATTTTGCACCGCAACACAGAATATGATATTTATGTGAAAATATCCAGTTTAACGGAATAGAGCCATGACCGAGCCAAAAACACCCGGAACCGCCCCCAAGAAAGACGCACCCTGGATTTTGCGTACCTATGCGGGGCATTCCACGGCCGAGGCGTCGAATGAACTGTTTCGCAATAATCTGGGCAAGGGTCAGACCGGCCTGTCGGTGGCGTTCGATCTGCCGACGCAAACCGGCTATGACGCCGATCATGTGCTGGCGCGCGGCGAGGTGGGCAAGGTGGGGGTGCCGGTGGCGCATCTGGGCGATATGCGCGCGCTGTTCGATGGCATTCCGCTGGAGCGCATGAACACCTCGATGACCATCAACGCCACCGCGCCGTGGTTGCTGGCGCTGTATATTGCGGCGGCCGAGGAACAAGGCGCCCCGCGCGCCTCACTGACCGGCACCACGCAAAATGATCTGATCAAGGAATATCTGTCGCGCGGCACCTATATTTTTCCGCCCGCCGCCAGTTTGCGGCTGACCTCCGATATGATCGCCTACACCTATCTTGAATTGCCGAAATGGAACCCCACAAATGTGTGTTCCTATCATTTGCAGGAAGCGGGCGCGACACCGGTGCAGGAACTGGCCTTTGCGCTGGCCAACGCCATCACCATTCTGGACACGGTGAAAGCCAGCGGCCAGGTGCCACCGGAAGATTTTCCACAAGTCGTCGGGCGCATCAGTTTTTTCGTCAATGCCGGAGTGCGCTTTATTACCGAAATGTGCAAGATGCGCGCCTTCGGCGAATTGTGGGATGAACTGACCCTGGAACGTTACGGCGTGCAGGATCCCAAGCTGCGGCGTTTCCGTTACGGGGTGCAGGTCAATTCGCTGGGCCTGACCGAGCCGCAGCCGGAAAACAACGTATACAGAATATTGCTGGAAATGCTTGGCGTGGTGCTCTCCAAAGACGCGCGCGCGCGCGCCGTGCAATTGCCCGCCTGGAACGAGGCGCTGGGCCTGCCGCGCCCGTGGGATCAGCAATGGTCGCTGCGCCTGCAACAGATCGTCGCCTATGAAACCGACCTGCTGGAGTATGGCGATATTTTCGACGGCAGCCATGTGATCGCCGCCCGGGTTGCCGAACTAAAGGCCGAGGCGCGCGCGGAGCTGGCCCGCATCGATGAGATGGGCGGCGGCATTGCGGCGGTCGAATCCAGTTATATGAAACAAAAACTGGTCGAATCCAACAGCGCGCGGCTGAACGCCATCGAGGCCGGATCGCATATTGTGGTTGGGGTTAACAAATTCACCGAAACCGAAGTCTCGCCATTGTCACAGGGCGGCGATGGCGGCATCATGACCGTCGATGAAAATGTCGAGGCGCAGGCGATTGAACGCCTGAAACTGTGGCGCGCGCAGCGTGACGATAACGCCGTGGCGGCGGCGCTGGCGCAATTGCGCAACGCCGCGCAATCGGGCGCCAACATCATGCCATCCTCGATTGCCTGCGCAAAAGCGGGCGTCACCACCGGCGAATGGGCGGCCAGTTTACGCGAAATATTCGGCGAATACCGTGCCCCCACCGGCGTCGGCCGCGCCGCGCGCAGCAGTGGCGGCGTGGGCCTGGAAGAGGTGCGCAAATCGGTGGAAGCCGTGTCCGCGAAACTCGGCCGCCGCCTGAAATTCCTCGTCGGCAAGCCCGGCCTGGACGGCCATTCCAACGGCGCCGAACAAATCGCCGTGCGCGCCCGCGACGCCGGCATGGAGGTGGTGTATGAAGGCATCCGCCTGACCACCGCCCAAATCGTCAACGCCGCCCTGGAGGAAGGCGTGCATGTGGTCGGCCTCTCGATCCTGTCGGGCAGCCATGTGCCGCTGGTGCTGGATGTACTGGAGCGCATGCGCGCCGCCGGGATCGGTGATATCCCGGTAATCATCGGCGGCATCATCCCCCCCGAAGACGCGGATCGGCTTTTGCAAGCGGGTGTCGCGCGGGTGTATACGCCGAAGGATTATCAGTTGAATGACATCATGGCCGATATTGTGCGGGTGGTGGATGGGGGGTTTGAGCGCGCGGCGTGAGGGGGGGTGATGGCTACGACTGCAATTCACCAACCTCTTGGAAAACTAAAATTCTGAAACCCCATATATTGCAGATATTGTAGTCATGAAATTTACGCTAGCGGTGACATTGATTGTACAGCAGCGTTATCAAGCAAGGATTTCTTCAATGAATCTATAAAATTTACAGTGTAATTATGCCATGGAAGACAATCTTCAATCTTATCAATATAGGATTCCTCGCCATGTGCTATTGAGTTTCTCTTTTTTTCTAAGGCATTGCAAAAAACACTCAATTCCTGATGATTGAAATCTATCTGAAGAATCCAATCACAAAAAAATCGTAAAGATTTATATTTAAAACTTCTTTTATCAAAAACCTGTGGACTGAGGATTACTTCAAAAAAAAGATTTTTGTTCTCGCCGCTGTAAGCCTTGAGTGATTTATAATTTTCGTCCGAACCTTCTGTGAGTGCATCTTTCCCTTTCATAACCAACCACATTAACTCTGGTCTATAATTTAGATTCGAATTAGACTTAACGAATTCAATGTATTGCTTTGAGGCTTCCTTTAAAAAGTTGTCACAGTGAGCATACATTATGAGCACCCAAGCACGGCACAAATACTTTAGCGCTTCTTCATTTTCAGCACTTTCGGCTAAACTGCTTGCTTGAAAAAGCTCACGTTTTCTCCATGCCGAGAGTTCATCCAGTTTATCCTGAAGCTCCAGTATGTCCATTACTGAACCCTTCAGATTTTTGCAAAGTACTCTTTGCCTAGCTCCAGCAGCTTTGGAATTCGGAAGTTTGCATTTTTTCCACTACCAGAAGCATCTTTGTATTTTTGATCATTGCCGATTGAGTTAATTTTTTTTCTAATGGTGTCGTTGTCTGGGAGGTTGTCTATATTTTGCGCAATACCCAAAGCAACTGCTTCAAAAAATGAGATTGAAAACTTGCCGGTCCCAGGTGTCGTTTTATATTTTAGGGCATTAGCTCCTTGTGTCTCATGAATTACCTTAAACGTTTTCTTGAAGCGATTTTCTTCATTAGAATGATCAAAATTGGTATCGCCTATAATTTCTCTTAGAATATGCGTTAAAAAAACATCAACACCATTGAATTTCCTTAGCTGTGATGCGTAAGTAGATGAAAATACTATAAACCTGAGCACTAGCTCCATATCGTAACGGGTTGCTTTCTCATTATCTGTAAGTCCTGTGACTTTTTGGAAGTCATCATCATTTGCCAGCTTTTCAAACCAGCTCAGCATGTCAGGCTTTTCACCAGCAAGTATAGCATTACGGAGCTCTTGACCTGTAATGGCAGTCCCACCGCTGTTGAGCCGCTGAAATAGCTCAAACTTTGCGTCTAGGTTTGTTGTGCGCATTAAAATTGTTATTTGAATTTTTGCCCTTTTGAAGTCCAGATGTATACGACGAGAAAAATCACCCCATGACTTGTCTGCAAATTCTTTTAAGTAAAACAAATCATCGGTGAGTTTATCAAATCTTGTGTAATTCTCTTGCCGTGTGTTTTCCTCTTTCAATACCCCCATAAAATCCAAGATTGTCGAAAGCCGCTGCATGCCATCAACAACTTCCCAATTTCCATTAGCATCCTGTGCCATAAAAAATGAGGGGAGGGGAAGCCCTATCAAAACGGATTCAATCAGTTTTGACTTTTGCTCATGCGTCCAGCGGAAATACCTCTGATATTCAGGGCGTAATACAATTTCGCCCTTTTCGTACATCCCAACCAGTTCACCTATAGACATAGGATATGAATCAGTTTTTACATCCTTTTTGACTGCATCGAGTGCATGTTCTAGTGCGTTTTCTAAAGTCAAATCGGTATCAGACATAATGCCTCCGTGAGCATGTATTACCACGCGCGGCGTAGTTTATTGCTAACGCTCCGCCGCAAGCATATCAACAAATCACTTAATTGTCATCCTGAGTGAAGCGCAGAAAAGGAAGCGCAGAAAAGGGGTGCGCAGAAAAGGGGTCATGCGCAGAAAAGGGGTCAGACCCCTTAAATAGTAAGACCCCTTAAATAGTAGACCCCTTAAATACCGTAAGACCCCTTAAATACCGTAAAGCCCCAACCCCTTTGTGGGGAGGGGTTGGGGCAAGCAAAAGGAAAAGGGGTCTGACCCCTTTAAATGAAATGCCACTTTAAATGCCACCCCTTTAAATGCCTTTAAATGAGACCGTTTTTTGATCAGGTCGAATCACCACTCCCTCCGTCGTCATTGCGAGCCGAAGGCGCGGCAATCCAGAGTCTCATGGGAAAGCCGGAGTTTGTGGCCCCTGGATTGCCGCGTCGCTTCGCTCCTCGCAATGACGATGGAGGGGCTGCGCTTCAATCAGATCAGAAAATGATCTAGAAAATGATCTAAAGGGGACGCTACCCTTTTGATTTAAAGGGGACGCTACCCTTTGATTCATCGTCCCCTCACCCCGGCCCTCTCCCGCACTCGCCTGGGCGATGCTGAAGCTTCGCTTCGGCGTAGCCTGGAGGGGAGAGGGGGGCCAGACATCGCGCTTGTGCGGATAAAGTGGACGTTACAGTTTTTCTCCCCAGCAGTCCTCCCGGTTAACCCGCCAATAAATGCAGCGTTTCGCGCGGCGCGGATTTTTTACCGGGTTCGTGGATGACGATATCGACGTCACAGCCGAGCCGTGTTAGCAGGCGCATCAGGCGCTCTACGGACGCATCGCGGAACTGGCGCTTGAAGAGGCGCGGCACATCAGGCTGGCTGAGCCCGATTTTTTCGTGTAAAAATGAATAATGTTGTCTCTGGCGCAACTTTCAGACTTGCCCCATAAAATGTTGTGTGATACACTACTTTCATGATCAAGAGCTTTGCTGATAAGCGAACCGGGCAAATTTTTAACGGTGAGCCGGTCAAGAGGCTCGACGCAGCCTTACAGAAAAAGGCGCTAAGGCGTCTGCGTTACATAGACGCAGCAGAGCGCATTGAAGATTTGATGCTTCCCCCTTCCAATAAGCTCGAAAAAAAACAGGGGGATTTAGAGGAATTCTACGCCATATGGGTCAATACGCAATGGCGCATTATTTTTAAATGGACCGGTAACCAGGCCTATGAAGTGCAGCTGATCGACTATCACTAGGGAAGGAGCATGGAAGATGACCAAGAAGTTTATTAAAATTGAACATCCGGGTATCATGCTCAAGGAAGATTTTCTTGAGGACATGAATATCAAACCGGGGGCTTTTGCCAGAGCGATTGGCGTGGACCGTGCCGCCATCAAGAATATCATTGAGGGAAAAAGAGCTATTACGGCGGAAATGTCCCTGCGCTTTGGCCTGTTTTTTGGCATGAGCGAAGGGTTTTGGCTGAACCTGCAAAAAGATTACGATCTGCGCCGCGCGCGGCGTGAAAAGCTCGCCGAGTTTTCAAAATCCATCCGGCCTTTTGAAGAGGTCCGGGCTTAAACATATGTGAGCAGGTTAACACAGGAAAACGGGGTCAAGTCTTGACATGACAGTTTGTCTTTGCAGCAGGGTTCGTCGATGTTCAGTCATGTATCAGTCCCCCGCCCCGGCCCTTCCCGTGGGCAGAGGGGAAACGCGATGGTAAAGCCCCAACCCCTTTGTGGGGAGGGGATGGGAGGCAATTAAAGGGGTCAGACCCCTTTTTATTCGAGACCCCTTTTTATTCGACCCCTTTTTATTCTTTTCACTCCTCTTATTCCCTTTATATTCCTTTATAATCGATCCCCTTTAATCAGCCCTCCATCGTCATTGCGAGCGAAGCGCGGCAATCCAGAGTCTCACGCAAAGGCCCGTTCGTGAGACTCTGGATTGCCGCGTCGCTACGCTCCTCGCAATGACATCTCAGAGAGTGCCGATTCAATCAAAACAGGTCAGGCCGAGGCGCCCCCGGTTTTACGGTGCCGGGAAAGACGCAGTGTTCTGAAGCCAGCATATAAATCTTCTCTGGCGCGGTCGTTAAAAACCGGTATTCTGACCTAAAGCTGCAAAAAATGGGAGGGAGAGAGATCATGCCGATTCAGAAATTTCCACCGATGCGTAAGGATTTTGCCAGTTTTGATTGCGATGCGCATGTCGCTGAACCGAACCTGATCTGGGAGCGTGCCGCAGAGTATCTCACGCGTGATGAGATGGCCGCGCTGAAATCCACCATGTGGTTTGACAAGGAAACCAATCAGTTGACCGTCAATGGCGTTTTGGGCGCTGGCCTGAGATCCAGCGAGGGGCAGGGCCGGGCAGGATCGATGAACCTGATCGGCGTTGCCGGGCCGGGTATGAAGCATTCCATTCAGCGCACCTTTAATGTGCGCAATCTCAACCCGAAAACCGCGCTGAGCAAGGAACAGTCCGCCTATCTGGATCACAAGGGGGCGTTCCTGCCAAAGGCCCGGCTGGCCGATATGGATTTTCAGGGCATTGATCAGGTGATGCTGATCCCGTCTGATGTCGATACCTATCCCTGGCTGCTGAATGGACTGGGTGCTGCGGCGATGTGCAAGGCGTACAATGAATGGGCATGGGAATTCTGTCAGGAAAATCCGGAGCGGCTGTTTTTTGCCGCCTTGATACCGCTACAGGATCCCAATGCCGCAATCCGTGAGGTGCGCCGTGTTGCCGCCAAGGGGTGCCGGGTCGGGCTGGTGCGCCCTATCGACGCGATGGGTAATTACCCGCTGCAACCAAAATATGATGGATTGTGGGCCGCCATGCAGGATACCGGCATGGTCTATGGGATGCACCCGTTCCCGGCCTTTGGCGCGCTGAAGCCGCCGGGTTATACGGAGCAGCATTCCCCATCGGAATTGATCAACCGCACTGTGTCGTCGGCCAGAATTTCGCATTCATTCCTGACCAATGTGCAGAACTTTCAGTCAGAGGCGGCCGTCTGGGTGGTTTCGGCCCTGATGTCGGGTCTGTTTGAACGCTTTCCACGCCTGAACGCGGCGGTGTTTGAGGCGTCTTCCACCTGGTTGAGTTTTGTGCTGGACGAGTGTGACAAGCACTACAAACTGTACCGCAACGAACGCGCCATGCATCCGCTGAAAAAATTGCCCAGCGAGACATTTTTTGAGCATTGCATGACCGGCTTTGAAGGCGACGAAGCGCCGCCGTCGCGGCTGCCGGAATTTTACGAGGACATTCTGGTATGGTCGTCCGACGTGTATCACCATGATGGCGATGATGTCTGGCGCGCGCTGGAAACCATGCGGAGTTGCAATCTGTCACCGGAACGCCAGGCCAAATTTCTGGGTGGCAATGCGCGGCGGTTATACAATATTCAGGCGCCGCGCAGCTTCATCACCGAACGCGTGACAGAGCTTGAACGTCCCGACTGGTGGCCGACCGAAGCTGAAGTTGCGCATGCCATGACCGCCGAGGCGTCGTTGCAACCCTGGCGCAAGGCGGGAGGGTCACGCGCATGAGCCGCAATAAAGTCTTCGCCGTTTTCGACAGCGATTCCCATATTGTCGAACCACACGCGATCTGGGAAAAATATCTTGATCCTGAATTCCGCACACTGGGTAAATTCGCCCTGTGGCGGGAAGATGGCGAAACCGGCTCCTATCTAAAGGTGAACGGCAAGATATTCCGAGATTCCATGAACCCGAATATTCCGCGCCACGCCATCTGGAAACCCGGCCAGACCTGGGAACAGGTTGGCGAACTGGACCCCGATATTCGCCACGCCAAAACCGCCGGTGCGTCAGAGCCACAGGCCCGTTTGCGCGATATGGACGCGATGGGGGTCGATCAGACCCTGTTATATCCGACCTGGTTCGCCGAAGGGTTTCATCTGGTCGAAGATCCGGACACAGCCTATGCACTGGCGCGCGCCTATAATGACTGGATCGCCGATTTTTGCGCGGCTGCGCCGGACCGGCTTTTCGCCGCTGCGATGGTGCCGCTGCAAAACATGGATTTCGCTATCGCGGAATTGAAACGCATCGCCAAAATTCCATGTTTTCGAGGCGCCTTCATTCGTCCGATGTTTATTGAGGAGCGTTATTTCACGCACCGCTATTTCGATCCGTTATGGGAAACGCTGGAGGCGCTTGAAATCACTGCCGCCGTGCATCCGGCCAGTGGTTTGTGGAATCCGGAATGGACCTCGCACGGCCAGTTCATCGAAAAAATGAACCGGCGTCTGGGGCACCAGAGTTTTTTCCGTGAATCGGGCGGCGGGCCGGGTTCAGGCGGCGGCGGCGGTGCGGCCGGTATGGTGTTCGGCCCGAGCAGCGATCTGGGGCATCCAATGTCGCCGATCATTTCCCCCTGGCTGGATAATCACATGTTTGTCGCCGCTACACTGATCGGCTTTTCCGTGATGGATCGTTATCCGAAAATGAAAGTCGTCATGGCGCACGGCAAGGCCTCGTGGATGGAGGAAGTGCTGGAAAAAATGGAAGCCTCGGCCCTGACATTTCCGTTGGTGCACACCTATCCGGTGACCACCGACCCCGAAGAACTCTGGGAAGAAGGCGAGGTCATGCTGGGCTTTGACGCCGAGGAACGCCTGATCCAGAAACTTCCCCAGGACTTCGCCAAAAAAGTCGTCTGGGGCTCCCACTATCCCCGCCAGGACACCACCACCGCCTGGGACGCCATTGCCCAGCTTGCCGACGCCGGCGTCGATGAAGCGACGATCGCAAGAATGCTGGGAGGTAATGCAGCGGCACAGTTCGGGGTGACATTGGCACGAACGGTGAGGGTGTAGGGCGGTAAACAGGTCTTGGTATAATCGTTATATCAAGACCTGGTGTCTCGCTTTCTCGGTGCCCACGATACGCTGATGTGACCCCAATTGTTGTGGGCGGTATCGCGCTGACGCTTTTACCGCCACTCCGCGATGGCTGAAAATTCGGGATATTTGTCATAACGGCCCATGACGTTGTGGCGCGATTTATGCGATAGTTCAGCGTCCCAAATATATGAGGCGCAAAATGACCAATCCCACACCTTCGCTTGCCGCGTTGCAGGCCACGACCCAGGGGCTGTTCGCGGCCACGCTGGGGATTAATTTTCTGGAAGCCACGCCGCAATGCATCAAGGCCGAGATGCGCATTACGCGCGCGCACTGCACTGTGCCGGGCATTCTGCATGGCGGCGCAATCATGGCGTTTGCCGACACGCTGGGGGCTTATGGCACGTCGCTGAACCTGCCGGCGAATGCGGGTACTACCACCGTGGAATCGAAGACCAATTTTTTTGCGGCAGGAATTGAAGGCACGAAAATAATCGGGACCTGCACGGCGCTGCACCTGGGTCGTCGCACCCATGTCTGGCAAACTCAGGTGAAGCGTGAAAATGGTAAGCTGGTGGCGCAAATTATTCAGACACAAATCGTTCTGGAAGCAAGTCTCCCACCGGCCGAACAGATGGCGGGGCTGTTCGCCGGTCTTTCGCGTGACGAACAACAGGGCTTGCTGGCGCAGTTGGAACGCGCCGGTGGGTCCATGTATGAACACTGGGCCAGCACCGAAGAAGATGACGAAACCCGCAAGGCGCTGATGGCGGCGGCACAGCGCGAAGTGGATAATGCCGTCCTGCTGGAGGGATTGACGAAAAAATAATTCTCCGGCATTGCAGTTTTGAACCTGCCGCAGCAAAAATTCCGCTAGACTGACGAAAAGCCCGCAACCACAAACAGGGAAGAAGCACCATGCAACTTCAGGGAAAGACCGTCATCGTGACCGGCGCTGCGCAGGGCATTGGCCGTGCTTACGCCATCGGCATGGCCAAAGAAGGCGCGGCCATCGTCGCCATTGACCGCGACGATTGCAACGAAACCGCATCGCTGGTGCAAAAGGCTGGCGGTAAATGCCTGGCGCTTGCCGCTGATGTTACCAACATGGCGTCATTAACCGAAATGGCAGCGCGCGCCAAACGCGAATTTGGCGGCATCCATGTCATCGTCAATAATGCGGCACTTTATGGCGCGCTGCGCGGCGGGCGGTTCGATAAAATCGACGAGGCGCAATGGGACGCCTGCATGGACGTCAATGTCAAGGGCATCTGGAATTGCTGCAAGGCGGTGGTGCCCTATATGCGCGAGGCGGGCTATGGCAGCATCATCAATATTTCATCGCTGGCGTTCACCTATGGCGCGGCGTTTGCGTTGCATTACGCCGTATCAAAAGCCGCCGTCGTTGGCATCACCCGCTCCCTGGCGCGCGAATTGGGTCGCGAACATATTCGCGTTAACGCCATTGCGCCCTCCATGGTGATGACGCCTGGAACGGAAAAATTCTTTGGCGGCAATCAGGATCGCGCGGCCAAGGCGATTGCCGGCGATCAGTCCATCCCTGAAAATCTGCATGCGGAGGATCTGGTCGGCACGGCGATCTATCTGGCGTCAGACGCCAGCAAATTTGTTACCGGCCAGACCATTCCGGTAGATGGCGGCACCGTGTTTATGTGAGGGGTTCTGTAAACGGCGCTAAATCGCGCGCCGTTTCAGCCTGCGATGCAGACGTTGGCCCTGTGGGCTGCTGGATTTGTGCTCTTCCGGGATGATTGTAACAGTAGACATCCCGATGGGTAAATTCAGTTCTACTTTATCCATATCCGGTTTTACCAGATCTGGATTGTAAAGCGTGGCTGGGGCAGCCTGATCAGAAAGTTTGCGATTGGGTTCCGCCAGCAGCGCGTCGACAGCGGAAAATAACAGCGCGCAATCATAACGCTCACGCACAAAATCCACATACTGGTTTGGCGTTGCCTTAAGAATAAGCGACACGGCCTCGTCTATACTGGAAAACAGGCATTCCTGCGGCCATACAGTATTGGATCCCGGGAAACTATGAATAACCGGATACGCGCCCGCCGCCATTGCTTCACCGATATTCATGCCAAAACTTTCGTAAAAAGACGTGCTTAGCAGCACCCCCTTGTCCGCCAGCCAGTCCGGCATATCCGTGACAAAATCATGAAATATAATATTCTGTCTTAGTCCGAACTGTCCGATTAAATGAGAGAGATAACGCGACATACGCAGATCATTGCACACGCCCGCCACATGCAGTCGATATGCAGGATCAATAGCCACCAGCTTTTGCATAATCTGCAGAAGCATGGCGGGATTTTTTTTCATCTCAATACGGCCAACCCAGGCAATATCGGTCATTGTCTTTGATCGATTATTGGCAAAGCGATCACACTCGATGGCATTGGAAATAACGCGAATGTGAACCTTGCGTTCCAAATCCGGCCAGCGCATCCGTAAAATATCCTGCACATCCCGGCTCACAAGGATCAGATCATCAACATTTTCCCAATTCACTTCATTCGGAAAATGCGTGTCGATCGCCTCAAATGAATGTAGTCGGACAATGACTTTTTTTCCGCACAAATCATACTGTGTTGTGGCGATCACTGCAGGCGGCAAGCACCATTCCAGCCACAGCACATCCGCATCCGCCGCATTTTTCGCTGTGGCCGAAATGCGCGCGCTGCTTTCCGTTTGCTGAAAATCAACCTGCCAGTTCGTCTCAAGATGCGCCGCTAAAGGCCCCATGAATGAACGTTCACGTGAGTTCATGGCGTCAAAAATCGCAATACGGGGTTTTTTGATCATGGTGTGAAGCGGCTCCAGAGTTTGACTTCAGGAGATTCACAGTAATGGCAATATGGTTAATGCCGCGTTGACAGATTACGCAGTTTTACAGCAATTTCGCCAAGGGTTTCCCGAACAGGTATCCCTGGCCCAGATTCACGCCCAGATTTTTCAGGGAGCCGGCCTGTTTTTCGTCTTCAACAAATTCGGCCACCGAGCTGACGCCGATTTCCTTGCACAGGTGAGCGATGGCGCGGATGAAGGCCTGATCGCGTTTGGATCGCATGACGTCACGCACATAGACGCCATCGATTTTTACGAAATCAACCTCGAACATGCGCAGATAATTGAAATTTGAGTCTCCTGCGCCAAAATCATCAAGACAGATGCGCAGCCCATCCTGGCGTAATAGCTTTACCGTCTTGCTGACCGCCTCATAATCCCTGATCTGCACGGATTCAGTAATTTCCAGCATCACCTGAAGACGGTTTTTGCCAAGTTTCGCCAGCATCTTGCGCATCACACTGACAAAAACACTGCTTTCAATTGATTGCGCCGACAGGTTCATCGCCACATCAACGGGGCTGATATCAAGGCTATTTTTCTCAACAAATTCGATAACTTTCTGGCATATGGCCAGATCCAGTTCCTGCACCATGCCGATCTGTTCTGCGAAAATAATTGTTTCATAGGGTGATCCGCCGCCAGGAAAGCGCGCCAGCGCTTCGTAATGATGCGGAGCACGGCTTTCCAGATCAACAATGGGCTGAAAGTGTAATTCAATGCGCTTGCCATTGATGTCACCACGCAGGCTGGTAATGCGTGACACGGTATCTTCTACACAGGCGGCAATGCCTTCCTTCAAATTGGTAATTGTGAAATTTGCGCTGCCCTGATCGGCGAACCGGTTGACCGCATATAGCAGGGCGCGGGCGGCCTCTTCCGGGCTAAGGCCATCTGAGGTAAGCGCAACGGGCGCTGTGGCGGCTACGATGCCCTTTGCATCCAGTCCGCTATCGACAATCAATTGATTAATCGATTTCTGCAAAGCCTTGTCGTCGACTTCGTCGCCATGCACAAGGCCAAAGCGTTCTTTATCCAGTTGACCGGCGCCATCACCCGCTTTGGAGGACAGCAAATTGCTGATGTCGGAAAGTAATTTTCCAGCCGCCGCATCACCCTCATTATTTGCCAGCGCGTCCAGACCCGGCACATCGATCAGAGTCAGTTGGGCATCAGCGCCGGAATCCAACACGGCCTTTAACCGCTCGGTTGCAATTTTCGTGAAGCTGTCCCGGTCCGGCAGCGCGGGTTTTTTTTCTATCTGTGGCGCAGGTTTGTTCGCAGCGGCTTTCTGTTTGCTGAGCGCGTTATAAAGCGTGATCAGCTCACGCTCGCGGCGTTGGGTTTGGCGCGCCACAATTCTCAAGCGCGCCTGCAACTCCTTATTCAGCAGATCGAAATCCATATTGTTTGGCAGGCTGTCATCCGCGCCGTGATCTATATGCTGCTGGCGTATGATTTGATCCTGCGTCTGCGACAGCAACACGAATAATGTGGCCTCGCATTCCTTGCCGGCTTCGCGCAGTTTTTGCACGACATCCAGACCAGACATGCCCGCCATTTCTGACTGGCACAGCACCAGATCCGGTTTGCTGTTTAACGCTGCCGCCAGGCCACTTTGCCCATCATCGGCAGCCAGCGCCTCATATCCAACAGCCAAAAGGCGTGCCAGCATGTCGCTGCGTCCCTCCGGTCTTTCGTCAATGTACAGAACCTTGGCCATAGGATTAAATGTAATGGTCAAGTGATTAACAATTTACATAATGGGCGTAAAAACAAGACAAAACTACGAGCTAAATTAAGGAGATTGTCGTCAAATTGCCTCAGCCCACCTCTTTCGTCATCTCGCGCAGCTTGAACTTTTGCACCTTGCCGGTGGAGGTTTTGGGCAGCTCGGTGAACACCACATGGCGCGGGCATTTGTAATGCGCCAGATTCTCGCGGCAATAGGCGATAATGTCCTGGGCGGTCAGGTTCTGGTGGGTGTGTTTGAGGGTAACGAACGCGCATGGCGTTTCGCCCCATTTTTCGTCGGCGCGCGCAACCACCGCTGCTTCCAGAATGCCGGGATGTTTGTAGAGTGTGTCTTCGACTTCGATGGAGGAAATATTTTCCCCGCCGGAAATGATGATGTCCTTGGATCGATCCTTGAGCTGGATATAGCCATCGGGATGCCGTACGCCCAGATCGCCGGAATGATACCAGCCGCCTTCGAATGATTCTTTCGTGGCGTTGGGGTTTTTCAGATAGCCCTTCATCACTACATTGCCGCGAAACATCACCTCGCCCATGGTGTCGCCATCATTGGGCACTTCCAGCATGGTTTCGGGATCGCGTACGGTCAGATCTTCCAGCACCGGATAGCGCACGCCCTGGCGGGCCTTGACGGTCGCCTGCTCGTCGGGGGGCAGGGCGTTCCATTCTTCATGCCAGTCATTGATGACGGCGGGGCCATAGGTTTCGGTCAACCCATACAGATGCGTCACCGAAAAACCGCTGGCGGTCATGGCGCCGATTACGCTGGCGGGCGGTGGCGCGGCGGCGGTGAAAAATTCGATAGAATGACTGAAGGCTTTGCGTTCTTCCGGTTTGGCGTTGATCAGCATGCCCATCACCACCGGCGCACCGCACATATGCGTGACCTTGTATTTGGCGATGGCGTCGTAAATCAGCGCAGCTTCCGTTCGGCGCAGGCAGATATGCGTACCCGCCGCAACGCTCAGCGACCATGTGAAACACCAGCCGTTGCAGTGAAACATTGGCAGCGTCCACAAATAGACTGGATGTTTCTGCATGGATGCGGTCACCACATTGCCCATCGACAGCAGATAGGCCCCGCGATGGTGGAACACCACGCCCTTCGGATTGCCGGTGGTGCCAGAGGTGTAATTCAGCGCGATGGCGTCCCATTCATCGCCGGGCAGCGCCCATTCAAAATTCGGATCGCCCTTGGCGATGAAGCTTTCATATTCCATTTCGCCGATGCGCGAACCTTCGCCGGTATATTCAGGATCATCGATATCAATCACCAGCGGCTTGGCCTTGCACAGCGTCAGCGCTGCTTTGGCCAGGCCGGAAAATTCCCGGTCCACCAGCAGCACCCTGGCCTCGCCATGATCCAGAATAAAGGCAATCGCCGCCGCATCCAGCCGGTAATTCAGCGTGTTGATGACCGCCCCCGTAAACGGCACGCCATAATGCGCCTCCAGCATGGCAGGGGTATTGGGTGACAGGATCGCCACCGTATCGCCCCGGCCCATGCCGCGCTGGCTCAGTGCGCTCGCCAGCCGACGGCAACGGGCGTAAAATTCCGCATAGGTGAATTTCGTGTCGCCATGCACAATGGCCGTGTGGTTGGGATATACATCGGCCGTACGGCGCAGAAAACTGAGCGGCGTCAGCGGCTGATGATTGGCCGGGTTCTTGTCAAGGTTAAGATCGTAAATGTTGGACGGCATTGGCTTGTTCTCCCTAAACACGGTGCGGCGCTAACAATAGCCGCAAGCTACCGAAATTCAAGGCAGAGGGCAATTGGGCTTGACATATTTTTTTTAGTATATATGTTTTAAGACATGTGGCGCATCGAAGAACATCGGCGAGTGGAGAAAAATTTATCCGGCCCTGTCCCGGTGGAAATTCTGAAGCGTTACGAAAAATGGAAGGATATCGCCATGCTTTCCGGCCCTGTGGGTTTGCGGCTCATCAATGGTTTTCGCGATGAGGCGCTTTCAGGAAAATGGGAGGGCCACCGGCCCTCACGCCTTAATCTGCAATGGCGGGTTATCTATCGTGTTGTTGCCGACGCCTTGCTGGTACAGGTTATACAGATCACCCCGCATGATTACCGGAGATCGTAAGATGAAAAATTTTAGCCCCGCGAAGCAACGGGTTTCTGTCTCGCCCGGCGAATCCGTCCGGATCATTCGTGAATTGCAGGGGCTTAGCCAGAACCGCTTGGCGGAATTGACCGGCATTGCCCAGGCAACCCTCTCGGCGATCGAGAATGAGCGTGTTAAGCTTGGGGTGGAGCGGGCCAAAGTGCTGGCAAAGGCCTTGCAGTGCCACCCGGCGGTTCTGGTTTTCCCGGGTTGGTCGTTACCCGAAGAAGCGACAGGGAAAAGCAGCATCAGTGAATTTGCTTGACGTTACGTTGTTTGGGTGTATGGTCGGCCCAGGATTTCTCGCGAACGTGGGAGCAGTGGCCGTCAGGCAGTTGCATTCCCGAGTAAGTCACCCAATATATCGTTTGCCCCACCTTCCCGCGTGGGCCGCAGATCAAAGCGCCGCATAGGTTATTAAGGCCTTTTCATAAGGAAAAGGCAGTCAAGTGGCGGCGCGAAGGAATAAATACTCTTGCAATCTCTGGATTTTACTGGCTTTGGCCTTAACGGGCCACTGTTACGCGCGCTCAAAACGCAAAATTTCAACACCCCAACCCCTATTCAGGCTGCGGCGATCCCCGGTATTCTAAGCGGGCGTGATCTGCTGGGTCTTGCCCAGACGGGTACCGGCAAGACGGCGGCGTTTGCGCTTCCGATCCTGCAAAGCCTGTCGCTGGCTGAAAAAACCTCGCGTCCTGTTGTACGGGCGCTGATCGTCGCACCGACGCGCGAACTGGCCTTGCAGATCGATGAACATATCCGTTTACTGTCGCGCCATCTGGGCCTGCGCTCGGCCACCATCTATGGCGGCGTTGGGCGTAAACCACAGATCGATAAACTGGCGGGCGGCGTCGATATCGTTACCGGCACGCCGGGGCGCATTGTGGATCTGATGACCTGTGGTCATCTGAAACTACAGTCGGTCACGCATTTTGTTCTGGACGAGGCCGATCACATGTTTGATCTGGGCTTTGTCAAGGACATCAAGAAAATCATCGCGCAATTGCCCAAAAAACGTCAGTCGCTGATGTTTTCGGCGACCATGCCAACCGAGGTTGCCGCATTGGCGTCGGCGGTTCTGGTCAATCCGCTGCGCGTTGAAATGCCCCGCACCGAGGCGGACAATCCACAGATCGAACAGAAAGTGTTCTTCGTGAATACCGGCGACAAGCGTTCACTGCTGAAAACCCTGCTGGATGATCCGGCTCTTGAACGCGCGATTGTCTTTACACGCACTAAACATGCAGCCGGACGCATTGCCGAAGGTCTGTGCAAGGATGGCACCGAGGCGGAAGCGTTGCACGGTAATAAAAGCCAGTCTGCGCGACAGCATTCGCTGGCCCGCTTTCGCAGCGGCAAGGCCCGCATTCTGGTCGCAACCGATGTCGCCGCGCGTGGCATTGATGTGACCGGCGTAACCCACGTGATCAATTTTGATATGCCGAATGTGCCGGAATGTTATGTACACCGGATTGGCCGCACGGCGCGCGCAGGCGCATCGGGCATTGCCGTCTCGTTTTGCGATGACAGCGAAATGGGGCATCTTCGCAGCATTGAAAAACTGACCGGAAACCGGTTGATTGTTGCAGGCGGAAAGCCGCGTGAAAACGCAGCGCCGGCCGCACGTAAACCGGCCAATAACCGGCCCAAACAGAAAACCCGCTTCAGGGCGCGCCAGAATGAACGCGCACGCCCTGCTGCCTGAACTAATTCCAGGGCGATTGCCCTGGTTAACCCATGCGTTGCGTCATCAACAAACAAATGGCGCTTCACATATTTGCGGAATGAAAATTGCGCAACCTGCTAACTGAGAAACTAGGAGTTCTACAATATGGCTACTGGAACCGTGAAGTGGTTCAACGCGAACAAAGGCTTTGGCTTCATTCAACCCGATGATGGCGGTCAGGATGTTTTCCTGCACATCAGTGCAGTCGAGCGTGCGGGCATGTCCAATCCTAACGAAGGGGCAAAGCTCAGCTACGAACTGGAAAAAGACGCCAAGAAGGGCCGCGTTTCTGCAGCCAATCTGAAAGCTCTCTAAATCTCTATTACGCGCCGCGATGAAATTTGCGGTGCGTAATCATCAACACTAACTAACGACGAACTAGGAGTTCTAAATATGCCTACTGGCACAGTAAAATGGTTCAATGCGAACAAGGGTTTTGGCTTCATTCAACCGGACGAAGGCGGCGATGACGTTTTCCTGCACATCAGTGCAGTGGAACGCGCGGGCATGTCCAATCCCAATGAAGGCGCAAAGCTCAGCTACGAACTGGAAAAAGACGCCAAGAAAGGCCGCGTTTCCGCCGCCAATCTGAAAGCGCTTTAAGCCACGGCTTAAACACCGCATTCATCAAATCGCGCGCCGGAACATTCTGGCGCGCGATTCGACACCCCGTGCTTACTTTGAATTTCGTAATAATTCCGCAAGCTGCAATTTGTTGCTCACGCCCAGCTTGGTATACACATTGGTCAGATAGTTGCGCACGGTGATCGGCGACAGTTCCATCAGCCGGCCGATTTCCTTATGGCTTAATCCGTCTACAGCATATCGGGCGATTTTCATTTGCCGTTCGCTGAGCTGATCCAGCATTGAAATAGAGCGCACCTGCACCAGCGCCAGATGTTCGCGCTGATCAACGCTGGCGAAAATCTGCGCGCCGGAAAATTGCCCGCCATTGCCCGACACCAGTATATCGCGCAACGGTTCGGGCAGCACAGGCCCCCGCCAGTCTGGCCATTCGCGCAGCAGCATGGCGGCAAAGCCATCCGCCGCATGGCGCAATTGCCCTTCGCCATCAACAACCGCCGCCAGCGGATAGTGCTGCGCCGGCAATGTGTCGCGCGCCCAGGGTTCGATCTGGTTGCGGCTGAATGCCTCGATCAAATGCGGCATCAGGGATTGTTTGATCTGGCGCTCGATCTCGCTGAACGGGCGCGTGCGATCATGACGGACAAATGTAATGCCCGTTGTCAGTCCGGTTTGCGCCTGCACCACATTGGTGCTCATCACCTGTTGAAGCTTGAAAAAATCCAGGTACGGCCAGAAGAACATCGAATACCATTCGCGGGTGCAGATATTGCGCGTCACCCCCGGCTTGCGCGCCAATGCCTGGGAGAACGTGTCGAGATGCGCAAACTGGTTATACAGCTTCAGCATCTTCGGCGAGATTTTATAAAAATGCACATCGAATATTTTTGGCCCGGCATAGGGCTTGTCTGGCAGCGCTTCTGACACCCCCAGCGCCCACCAGCCGCCATCAAACGGGATCAGTTTCTTGACCGCCTCGAACGCCTGTTCCTGAAATTCTTCCTCCGGCAGGCTGCTGCCCATCTGATACAGGCGCAACAACAGATCGCTATAGCGCCGGTGCAGTTCCGGGCCCCATTCGGTGGATGGCGGGTTGGATGTCATGCGACACCCACTGTGTCATTGCAAGAAGCGCAGCGATGCGGCAATCCACCAGCCGTCGCAAAATGGCTACGGCTCGCAATCACGATGAAATATATAACTGAGTTAAAAATCGTCACGGATCAATCTCTTATACCAACGGCCCTATGTTTAGACTCATCGTCATCCAAATTAAAACATTGTCATCCTGAACGAAGTGAAGGATCCCCGCCGCAGACAAGATCCTTCACTTCGTTCAGGATGACAAATTGGGGGCTTGATATGGGGTATTACATAGGGCCGTTGGTATTACATCCCCCAATTGTGACCACCATCACATCTCCCCCACATCACATCCGATAGGTACATTTACACCTATCGCGATTATCGCCTAATTGATGAATAATCCATAAATCACTGGCGGACAAGTTTTCGTGTAGTGATTACTGGATTATGTGCTGTATAAAACCGGACATAATCTGAATATAAAAAAATATAGTAAATTCTGTCTAGTATACAGACAGAAAACGGGATTGGTGTGTCTAAATACTGAATGTGTACAAGTTAATAGAAGGCATAATGCCTTTGAAATCTGGTCTTAAAACGTAAAAATTGGAGAATGAACATGCGTAATTTAGTAAAACTGGCCGCGATTGCCGCTACATTTACTGTTATGGCGAGCGGCGCTAAAGCCGTACCCATAGAATGGACCACCGGCAGCGGCGGCAACGGGCATTTTTATGATCTTGTCACGTTTAGCGGTGGTTGGGTCGACGCCCGCGCGGCCGCTTTGGCCCAAACGCATAATGGCCAGCAAGGCTATCTGATAACCCTGACATCGGCCGCCGAACAAGCGTTTTACATCGCACAGTTTGGAAACAACATCGACGGCTGGATTGGCGCCAATGATATTGCTGTGGAGGATGAATGGCGGTGGGCGGACGGGCCCGAAGCCGGACAGCAGTTCTGGCAGGGTGCTGCCAGCGGTTCCGTTACCGCTCCGTTTAACTACGCCAGCTGGAATAGCGGTGAGCCAAACAATTTTTCCAACAACGAGGACGCTGCGCATTTCCAGAACGGACGGTGGAACGACATCCGTATTAACGCTAATCTGGGCCGCTACCTGGTAGAGTTTAATGCCGCCGCCATCGTCACTGACCCGAATGCCGTTCCCGAGCCGATGACCCTGTCATTGCTCGGCGCGGGTCTGGCGGGGATTGGGTTAATGCGCCGCCGGCGCGGGGCGTAGGTTCGAAGACTTAAAAAAATTGTCATCCCGGACTTGTTCCGGGATCCAGGCTTCCAAACTCAGGCCTTCATTTGTGGCTCCTGGATCCCGGAACAAGTCCGGGATGACAGCTTTATTTAAGCCGGTTAACACGACAAGCTAATCAGCGAATTACGTGATCTATACAGCTATGACGAAAAAAAACGGCGGCCCCCGGATTCTGGCGGGCCGCCATTTTTGTTGGATGACACACCGCATAAATCTCCCATCTATTGGCCACATGCAGCTTCATGCTTGACAGCGCGCGCGCCGGACAGATAGGTTCCCCTCGCTCACGCTTCTGGTGTCCCTTTAATCTGGGATGAAACGGGAAGCCGGTGCGTCTGGCCCTAATGGCCATGCAATTCCGGCACTGCCCCCGCAACGGTAAGCGAGTTGACAAGGCGGCATCACGCCACTGCGCCCGGTTATGGGCATGGGAAGGCGCCGCCCCGGAGAGGATTTCCTCTTCCGCTCGCGAGTCCGGAGACCGGCCATTTGCACTGAGAGACGGCGGAGCGGAGGGCTTTGTCGCATGTCGCGTCAGACTGCTGTCTGCGCGCGGCTTGCGTTTTTGTTTCTCCCCCATCGCCAATTTTGAAAACGACAATCGCGCGGCGGGCGCACAGGAGAGAACATGTCTAAATCCCGGCTTTTGCTGGCAGCATTGCTGTCTGGCGCATTCTGTTATTCCATATCATCCAACGCAGCGAGTATGCCAGACAAGGCGCCGCTCAGTATCGTTGTCACGCCCACACGCACGGCGCAGACCGTGGACGCTACGCTGGCGTCGGTATCGGTTGTGACGCGCGAACAAATTGAGCAGCGTCAGGCAAAGACCGTGGAAGACGCGCTGCGTGGTCTGCCAGGACTGTTTTTTAGTAATAATGGCGGGCGCGGCCGGGTTACAACAATGTTTATGCGCGGTACGGAATCCGATCACCTGCTGGTGCTGGTCGATGGGGTAAAAGTCGGGTCGGCCACAAACGGATTGGCGTCGTTTGAGAATCTGCCGATCGGCCTGATAGAGCGTATCGAAGTCGTGCGCGGGCCGCGTTCCAGCCTGTACGGATCAGAGGCGCTGGGCGGTGTTATTCAGATTTTCACCCGCAAAGGTGGCGGCGAACTGAAGCCATTTTTCAGCGTCACCGGCGGCAGCAATGAAACCGGCGAGGCCACCGCTGGCCTGTCCGGCGGCGGCGCCAATAGCTGGTTTAATATCAGCGCGAGCGGTGCTGACACCCAGGGCATTAATGCCTGTAGTGGCATTCTTAATCGCGCGGGATGTTTTGTGAATGAGCCGGACAAGGACGCTTTTCGCAGCGTATCAGGTAATGCGCGCGCCGGCATGCGCTTCGATAATGGCGCGGAAGTGGATGCGCATTTTCTGCGCACAGAAAGCGAGAGTTTTTTTGATGGCGGCTTTGTCAATGAAGGCGAAACCATGCAACAGGTGCTTGGCGGCAGCTTTATCGCATCACCGCATGAAATCTGGCGGGCCACACTGGCTGGCGGGCGGTCCTGGGACTATTCGGATAATTTCCTGAATGGCGTCAAGCGCAACTATTTTGACAGCAAGCGCGATACGCTTTCGCTGCAAAATGATTTTACCATTGCCCCACGCCATGTGCTGACGGCGGGTGGCGATTTTCAGAAAGATCAGATTTCCAGCAGCACCGCCTATCCGGTTACGTCACGCGACAATTATGGGGTGTTCGGACAATATCAGGCGGGGCTGGGTCAACATAACGCGATCGTAAGCGTGCGCCGCGATGACAATGAACAGTTTGGCGGCAAGACGACGGGAAATGTCGCATGGGGATATGATGTCACGCAAGCGCTGCGGGTGAATGCCGCCTATGGCACAGCGTTCAAGGCCCCCAGTTTCAACGAATTATATTTCCCGTTCTTTGGAGACCCCACCTTGCGTCCGGAAACTGCGCGCAGTGGTGAAATTGGCATTGGCGGCGATCACCCGCTGGGCACATGGAGCGTTAATCTGTTTGAAACCAGGCTTAACAATCTCATCTCGTTCGATGCCACGCGCCGCCTGGCTACCAATGTGGATGACGCCCGTATTCAGGGGCTGGAACTTGTGGCGGACGCGCTCTTGGCCGGATGGCAGACCCGTGCTAACCTGACCTTGCTGGATCCTGAGAATCGTTCCAGGGGGGGCAATCGCGGCAATGTGCTGCCACGTCGCGCGAAAGAATCCCTGCGTCTGGATGTGGATCGGGAATTTGGCCGCTTTGGCGTTGGGGCAAGTATATTGGGGGCAGGAAAACGCTATGATGATCTGGCGAACCTGAGAGAGCTTGATCCCTACGTGACCATGGATTTGCGCAGCCATTACAAGGTGACAGAAAAATGGAGCGTGCAGGGAAGGGCTGAAAATCTGCTGGACCGCGACTATGAAACAGCGGCGTTTTTTAACCAGCCCGGGCGTAGCCTGTTTGTGACGCTCGCCTATCAACATTGATGCGTAAAGAGGACCACAAAATGCAGAGTATAGGACAGTCTCTAAAATCCAATCCGCTTGCCGGGCTGGCGCTGCTGGCGGGGATTATGCTGGCGACGCGCTTTCACCATTTTGGCAGTGTTACACATTTGCCGGACGCCTCGCTCGCGGTGTTCTTTCTGGCGGGTTTCTATCTGCGCCGCGCAGTGTACATGGTGCCGCTGATGGGGCTGGCGGGCGGCATTGATTATCTGGCGACCCAGCATATGGGCGTCAGCGATTATTGCATGAGCCCGGCCTATGGTTTCCTGATCCCGACTTATGCCGCCATGTGGTTTGGCGGGCGCTGGTATAGCGACCGTCATACGATGACAATTACAAGCCTTGCACCTTTGGCGCTAGCGCTGCTGATCAGCGCCAGCGTGGCGTTCCTGATTTCCAATGGCAGCTTTTATCTTTTCTCGGGCCGTTTCCCGGATATGAGTTGGGGTGAATATGCCGGGCGGGTATCCATATATTATCTGCCTTATATGAGTGCTGCGATTTTCTATGTCGCACTTGCCGCACTTGCGCATATTGGCGTCATGCGTATCTCCGCCACTCCGGGAAAAGCTGCGCACTAATGAAAAAACCCACCCCGCACACAGCAATGTATCTTGCTGCGGGGCTGGGAGAACGCATGCGCCCTCTGACCAACTCCCTTCCAAAGCCGCTGGTGCCATTGGCAGGCAGGCCGCAGATTGATTACGCGCTGGACCGGCTGGTTGACGCCGGTGTGACGCGGGTAGTGATCAATCTGCATTATCTGGGCGGTATGATCCGCGATCATTTGCGCGCACGCCAACAGCCGGAAATTATTTATTCCGATGAAACCACGCAATTGCTGGGCCCTGGCGGCGGCGTTGTAAAGGCGCTGCCGCTGCTGGGCGATCAGGCGTTTTTTGTGCATAATTGCGACAGTTTCTGGCGCGCCGATGGCGGGGATATTTTTCGCACAATGGCGCAAGTCTGGGACGAGGCGCGCATGGATGCGCTGTTGTTGTTAGCGCCGCTTGGTAACGCCAGCTATTTTGAAGGGCCGGGAGATTATTTCATGACTGGCGAAGGCGCGTTGACCCGCAATCGCGAGAAACGCGCTGACGCGCCATATGCCTATTGCGGGGTGCAAATCTGCCATCCGCGATTGTTTGCAAGTAGTCCACAGGGCGCATTTTCTACTGTGCAATTATGGGATCGGGCCGAACAGGCCGGGCGGTTGTTTGGCGTCGTGATGGATGCGCACTGGTTTCACACCGGCACGCCCGAGGCGCTAAGCGCAGCCGAACAGTTTCAGAACAGTGCATAGCAGTGGCATCAGAAAAAGATCCGGAAATATATACAATCCCCGCCGGGGTTCCATTTGCTGATGCGCTGGCGCAGGGTGTTCTTTCACGATACGCCGATAGCGATCCATTAACGATCAGTACGCTGACTATTATGTTACCCACCCGGCGCGGGGTTCGTGCGGTGCGTGAGGCGTTTTTACGGGTCAGTGGCGGTGCGGCGATGCTGTTGCCGCAACTGCGCGCGCTGGGTGATGCCGATGCAGAAGATCTGGCCTTCACAACCGAAGGCGGCACCGACATCGGGGGTGCAGACGCGCTGGATTTACCGCCTCCCATTGCAGCTAAGCGCCGGCAATTTTTGCTGATGCGGTTGATCAAGGCGTGGGGCGATGCGCGTGATGTGCATTATCCGCCTGCGTCTACGGCTCGGCTGGCGGCGGAACTGGCGCGATTTCTGGATCAAATCGAGAGCGAACAACTGACGGGGCATTTACAACAGAGCGCGCTGGCCGCGCTGGCGCCGGAAAGTTTTGCGGCGCACTGGCAGGAAACTCTGGAATTTCTGAAAATTATTACGACCGCCTGGCCGGAAATATTGCGTGAAGAAGCCGCAATGGATCCCGTCGCGCATCGTAACGCCATGCTGCATGCACTGGCCATGCGCTGGCAGGACAATCCACCATCGGGTCCGGTTATCGCGGCGGGGTCTACCGGCAGCGTGCCCGCGACAGCGGAGTTACTGGAAATTATTTCCCGGATGCCGCAGGGCATGCTGGTATTACCGGGCCTTGATCAGACGCTGGATGCGCAAAGCTGGCAGGCGCTGGATCCGGGGCATCCGCAATATGGACTGGCCCGGTTGCTGACCCGGCTTGGTATTGAACGCGATGCGGTGCGCGCCTGGCCGGGGTACGGCTTTACCGCAAATTCCGCGCGTGCAAAATTTTTAAGTGAGGCGTTGCGTCCCGCCGAAACCACAGATGCCTGGCGTGAGGCGGCGCAACATTTGCTTCCGCACCTGGACGCTGCGTTGCAGGGGCTATCACGCATCGAGGCTCCCGCCCCGCGCGAAGAAGCGGCAAGCATCGCGCTTGCGATGCGGGAGGTTCTGGAAACCCCCGGTAAAACGGCTGCACTGATTACGCCGGATCGCGGTTTGGCGCGGCGCGTGGCGGTAGAGCTTGGACGATGGGGCATTGAAGCTGATGATTCAGCGGGTGTACCGCTGGCGCAAACGCAGGTGATGGTTTTTATCCGCGCACTGGCGGTGATGGTCGCTGATGATTTTGCACCCGTTCCCCTGCTGGCGGCGAACAAACATCCTTTTGCGGCGGCGGGTATAAACCCGGCAGATTGGCGACGGCTGACCCGCGATTTTGAACGCTGGGCATTGCGTGGTCCGCGACCTGCGCCGGGCATAGCCGGGCTGCGCACGGCAATTGAAATTCAACCGGCGCATGCATTTGTGGAACGTTTGGCGCAATGCGCCGCGCCACTGATAAAATGTATGGATCCGAACATATGTCCGTTCACGGATTATATTGACGCGCTACTGGAATCTGCGGAAAATATTGCCGCCACAGCGGATGAAACTGGCGCCGTGCGTTTATGGCGCGGCGATGATGGCGATGCCGCCGCACGTTTTTTTGCAGAGATACGCGAACATGCGGATTTATGTGAACCGATGGCCCCGGCGGCATTTCCCGCATTGCTGGATGCGCTGCTGGAAGGGCTTGCGGTGCGGCCGCGTTATGGATTGCATCCCAGATTGTTTATCTGGGGGCCGTTGGAGGCGCGTCTGCAACATGCGGATCGTATTATTCTTGGCGGTCTGAACGAAGGTGTGTGGCC
Source organism: uncultured Alphaproteobacteria bacterium (assembly GCA_947085295.1). GTDB lineage: Bacteria > Pseudomonadota > Alphaproteobacteria > UBA11222 > UBA11222 > UBA11222. The sequence continues at coordinate 46,964 of CAMTVX010000039.1, forward strand.
CGCCACCGCCAATGTCGATCCGTGGCTGAACCGCCCGATGCGCCAGCGCTTTGGGTTGCCGGCGCCCGAACGCCGCATCGGACTGGCGGCGCATGATTTTGTGCAGGCGGCCAGTGGCCCGGATGTTATCCTGACCCGATCGCGCAAACAGGACGGTGCCCCGGCTGCACCCTCACGCTGGTGGCTGCGCATTGAAAATCTGCTGACGGGAATGAAAGCGGATTCGCGGCTTGATGGAAATAATCCGTGGACGGATTGGGCGGTGCAACTGGATGCCCCTGTATCGGTAATGCCGCAAAGCCAGCCGTGCCCCCGGCCGCCGGTGGCCGCACGGCCACGCAGCCTGTCGGTCAGCGACATTGCGATTTTAATCCGTGATCCCTACGCGATTTATGCGCGACATGTATTGGGTTTGCGTGTGCTTGATCCGCTGGATACGGAAATTGGCGCGGCGGAACGCGGCACGGTCATTCATCAAATTCTGGAAAAATTTGTGCGTGCGCGTCAGGGCCAATTGAAACTGGAAGATTTGACGACGCTGCGCGATATTGGCCGCCAGCATTTTGACGCCCTGCTGTCACGTCCCGGCGTACGCGCGTTCTGGAAGCCACGCTTTGATGACATTTCCGACTGGTTCCTGAACTGGGATATGCAGAACCGTCAGAATGGTGCGGTGCCGGTTGGGTTGGAAGTCAAAGGCGAACGGGAATTCCTCGCGCCCGGTGGACCGTTCCGGATACGCGCCATTGCGGACCGCATTGATCACGCCGCCGATGGTGGACTTGTCATCTATGATTACAAGACGGGCTATAACCCATCAAAACAGCAGATTGATTCAGGCTTTGCGCCGCAACTGCCACTGGAAGGCGCAATAGCGCAAGCGGGTGGATTTACTGGAATTGCTGTGGGGGAAGTTACGAAATTGGCGCTATTGCGTATTCGCGGCATTGACCCGGCGGGTAAGGAAGAAGAAATCCCAAAAGAAAAACAACCCCCAGGTGAAATGATTGAAGAAGCCTGGCAGGGGTTGTGTAAACTGATCGACCATTTCGATAATCTGTCTACGGCCTATGTGTCGCGCCGCGCGCCGATGTTTACGCGCGATAATGGCGCCTATGATCATCTGGCGCGCGTCAGGGAATGGTCCGGCGCGAACGGCGGGGATAAAGAATGAGCCTGGTACCGAAAAAACAGGCCTCGCCAGAGCAGCGTGATGCCGCCGATCCTGTGGCCTGTGTTTGGGTCAGCGCCAATGCGGGTACGGGTAAAACCCATGTGCTGATTGATCGTGTAACGCGCCTGCTGCTGAATGGGGCTGATCCGGGACGCATTCTGTGCGTGACCTTTACCAAGGCGGCGGCTGCGGAAATGGAAGGGCGTCTGTTTCACAGGCTGGGTGAGTGGGCAACGCTAACAGATGCAGAATTACAGCAGCATCTTCAAAATCTGCAAGCGGGTACGTTTGATGCCGATGCGTTGCGCGGCGCGCGCAAACTGTTCGCCCTCGCGCTGGAAACGCCCGGTGGATTAAAAATCCGCACCATCCACGCGTTTTGCGAAAGCCTGTTGCGTCGCTTTCCCTTGGAGGCAGGCGTGGCCCGGCATTTCGAAGTGCTGGACGATCGCACGGCATTTGAATTGCGCGCGCAGGCGCGAACCCATGTGCTGCGCAGCGCGCAAACCGACGATGATCCGGTATTATCCGGCGCGCTGGAACAATTGGTGCGCCTGATAGATGAGCCGGAATTTATCAGACTGACGGATGAAGCCCTGCGCCAGCAACGCCACGGCGATGATGAAGCGCTTGAAGCCGCAGAGGCCGCGCTGTATCGCTGGCTGGGTGTTCATGCGTGGCAAACAGTTGAGGATAGCATCGCTGCTTTTGCGCACGAACTGCCTGCTGCTGATCTGCGCACGGCAGCTAATGTCCTGCAAGGCGGATCGCAGACCGATCAGGATCGTGCGGCGAAAATTATTGAATATCTGATTTGTCCGGATATGGTTGCTGGGTTCAAGGCCTATCAATTGATTTTTCTTACTAAAGAAGCTGACCCCAGGAAAAAACTCATTACCAACGCCGCGAAAAATATTGATGCGCAGGCCGAGCCGATTTTGGAGAAAGAACAGCAGCGCGTTTTAGCGCTGATACAGACATTGCGCGCCCAGAAGGTGGCGCAATCCAGCATTGTCGCATTGCGCATTGGGACGGCTGTACGCAATGCCTATCAAAACGTGAAGCGCACGCGCGCGGCGCTGGATTATGATGATCTGATTGATCGTACGCGCCATTTGCTGAAAATGTCCGGCGCGGCCTGGGTGCATTACAAGCTGGACGAGGGGCTGGATCATATTCTTGTGGACGAAGCACAGGACACCAGTCCGGAACAATGGGAAATCATCCGTAGTCTGAGCGATGAGTTTTTTTCCGGTCGTGGTGCAAACAGAGAGGCGCGCGAAAATCTGGGCAAAGGCCCCCGCACCCTGTTTGCTGTTGGCGATGAAAAGCAGTCCATTTTCAGTTTTCAGGGGGCCGATCCGGCGTCCTTCGCTACGATGCGCAAAGCGTTTTCGGCGCGCGCTCGCGATGCCGGGCTGTTATGGCGCGACATTGAGTTGCTGACATCGTTTCGCTCCACCGAACAGGTGCTGGGCGCTGTTGACGCAGTATTTGCCAGCGCGCAGGCCAGCAAGGGGCTGTCGGCCGATGATGCGCTGGTGCGTCATATTGCCAGCCGCACGGGACAGCCGGGGCGCGTGGAAATATGGCCACCAATTGAGGAGGATGAGGCAATGGAGGCCCCGTTGCCGTGGGATGCGCCGGTGGATGCGTCACCGCGAACCAGTCCGCGCGTGCTAATGGCTGCGCGTGTGGCAAAACATATTTCTGATCTGTTGCGTGATGCACCGATTTTGCCCGCAACGGAACGCCCGGTAAGGCCAGACGATATTATTGTTCTGGTTCGTACACGGAATGAATTTTTTGATGAATGTATTCGGCAGTTAAAATTACGTAATGTTCCAGTTGCAGGCGCGGACAGAATGCAGTTGCTGGAACAGCTTGCCGTGATGGATTTAATTGCCGCCGGGAATTTTGTGCTGATGCCAGAAGACGATCTGACCCTGGCGACGGTGCTGCGCAGCCCCTTTGTTGGCATCAGCGAGGAACAGTTATTTGATCTGGCGCATGACCGCGACGGGCAAACCCTGTGGGATAGTTTGCGTGAGCGGCGAAATACCAACGCGGCATTTGCGGATGCGGCGGATATATTAGCCGAATTACTGGCGCGCGCTGACACGGTTCCTCCTTATGAATTTTTCGCGCGACTGCTGGGGCCGATGCGCGGGCGGCAAAAACTTCTGGCGCGGCTGGGTGCTGACGCCAATGATCCGATAGATGAATTTCTGGGTCTGGCGCAACAGTTTGAACGTGCGCACACGCCTGGCCTGCAAAGTTTTCTGCACTGGCTTGGTGCGTCAGAAACCCAGATCAAACGCGATCTGGAACAGGGCGCGGGCGCTGTGCGGGTAATGACAGTGCACGGCGCCAAGGGGTTGGAGGCGCCGATTGTATATCTGCCAGACACCTGTTCCATGCCGGATGGTAAATTGGCCCCCAGGCTGATCCCGGTGGAAGATGAAAATTTTTTCGTATGGCCGATACGCAGGGAAAATGATGATCCAAAAACCGCTGCGATGCGTGAACGCGCGATAATGGCGCAGCGATACGAATATCGCCGTCTGCTCTATGTCGCCATGACGCGCGCAAAGGACTGGTTATTTATTGGCGGGTATAAGGGCAGAAATATATTGCCCGACGGTTGCTGGTACACGCTGATTGAAACAGCGCTTACGCCGTTGGCGGAAGTTGTTGCGTTGCCCTGGAAGGAAAATGGGCTACGGATTTCGGGATCGGGTGTTTCGGCTGCGCGAATATCTAGCGCGCCTGTGCTTAAGCCCACAGCCGCATTGCCGGATTGGGCGTTTCAACCTGCGCCCACCGAGCCAAGTCCGCAACGCCCGCTCGCTCCATCTCGGCTGGGTGATGACGATACGCCTGTGCGATCGCCCCGGCGTGATGCTGCGACCAAAGATCGATTCAAACGTGGCCGACTGATCCATCTGCTGTTGCAATACTTGCCCGATATAGCAGAGGCAAAGCGTGATGCGGCCGCACGACGCTATCTTTCGCAACCTGCCTTTGCGCTTTCCCCGCCTGAAATGGATGACGTCGTAACCCAGGCCATGACTGTGCTGGCGTTTCCGGAATTTGCGCCGGTGTTCGGCCCCGGCAGTCGCGCCGAGGTTTCGATTGCCGGGCTGGTGCCTGTCATGGGCCAGGGTGTTGTCATAACCGGACAAATTGACCGCTTATGTATTACCGGTCAGGAAATACTGGTGGTGGATTATAAAACCCATCGCCCGCCGCCTGCCACGCCGGACGCAGTTCCCGTAATTTATGTGCGCCAAATGGCCGCATACCGGGCCGCATTGCGCATGATTTACCCTGATCACCGTGTGCGCTGTGCGCTGATCTGGACAGATATCCCGCTTTTGATGCCATTGTCAGAGGCACAGCTTGACGATGGGGCCATCACTTCCTAAATTAGGTTTCACACCATTATTCGAGGATGCAACACACCATGTCCACCACCACCGTAACAGACGCAAATTTTGAAAAAGACGTGATTAACGCCGCTGGCCCGGTGCTGGTGGATTTCTGGGCGGAATGGTGTGGCCCGTGCAAGCAGATCGCGCCCGCACTGGAAGAGCTGTCAAACGAAATCAAGGGCCTGACCATCGCCAAGCTGAATGTTGATGAAAATCCCGGCATGGCGGCGAAATATGGCGTGCGTGGCATTCCCACCATGATGATTTTTCAGCATGGCCAGCTTGCCGCAACCAAGGTTGGCGCGCTGCCCAAAGGCAAAATCGAGGAATGGATTAAATCCTCGATCTGATCTGTTGCTAAAATGCCGTGATCGCATATTCTGGCCGACGTAATATTTCGTCGGCTGTGATGCTGTCGGCCTTGATCTGCGCTTTCAAACTGTCGATCCCATCAAATTTGCGCTCGGCGCGGATGAATTCGACAAATGTCACGCGCAGCACACGGCCATACAGATCGCCTGCAAAACCAAACAGATTAACTTCCAGCATTACATCCTGTTTTTCGAATGTCGGGCGCAATCCAATATTGGCGACACCATCATAAATACCGGCGTCCGGCCCCTCCAGTATTTCCGCGCGCACGGCATAAACCCCGTGCTTTGGCTCGATACATTCATCCAGACGCACATTCGCGGTGGGAAAACCGATGGTGCGCCCACGTTCGTCACCGCCCAGTACGGGCCCTTCGATACGCCACCAATGGCCAAGCAGTTCTGCCGCCCGGCGTGGCCGCCCTTCGCGCAGATGCTCGCGGATAAGAGATGAGGAATAAGGCTCGCCAGAGGCCGAGGTGTTGACGGCACTGGTAATGCTGACGCCGAAACCGGCTTTTTCCCCCTCACGGATCAAGAAAGACACATCGCCTTCCCGATTCTGGCCGAACCGAAAATCATAACCCACCACGATATGCGTTACGCCAAGCCCTTTAATCAGAATGCGTGACACAAAATCCTGGGCCGGGCGTGCGGCAAGTTCCGCGTCAAAGCGTTCAACATACAGTAAATCTATGCCAAGCGCTTCCAGCAGCCTGGCTTTTTCGGGCAGTGGTGTCAGCCGGAAACGCGGCGCGTCGGGCTGAAAAAACTCTCTGGGATGCGGCTCAAATACCAGCGCCCCCAACAGACAGCCCTTTTCATGGGCAATATCGGCCGCCTGCGCCAGGACCGCACGATGTCCAAGATGTACCCCGTCAAAGTTACCGATGGCGACAACCGCCCCCCGGCATTTAGGCGGTAGTTCACTAATATCCCGCACAAGGCGCATGTCAGCCCTTTTTAACTTTATGCATTCTACCCTGGAAAAGCTTTACACGAGCAGGAGTTTTTCCTCAAGGGCGCGTGAAATCCAACCAGGACGCAGGGAAAATATACGGCATTTAGCGCTGCGATTAACAGTTTCTTCAACAAACTTTCCTATTGTCATCCCACTGGCGCAAGTGGGGCAATATGCGCATCCGCCGGGCCTGAACTGTTAACGATTTCAGACTGAGGGTAATAACATGGCTGTCGATTTATCGATGCAGGTACTTGTGGTTGACGATTACAAGACGATGATCCGTATCATCCGTAATCTGCTTAAGCAACTGGGCTTTGAAAATGTGGACGAGGCCGAAGACGGCTCCGCCGCGCTGGCGAAAATGCGTTCCAAGCAATATGGGCTGGTCATCTCAGACTGGAACATGGAGCCAATGACCGGCTACGAATTGCTTAAGGAAGTCCGCGCCGACGATCGGCTCAAGGAAACGCCGTTTATCATGGTGACGGCCGAATCCAAAACCGAAAATGTTGTGGCCGCGAAAAAAGCCGGTGTGAACAACTACATTGTGAAGCCTTTCAACGCGGCAACGCTGAAGGGAAAGATGGCGTCCGTACTCGGTGATTTTTAACTAGAACATCCGATCCAGCGCGTATCAACTGGAACTGGGGAGTAAAATGGCGCTTAATACGGCGGAACTGCCACGACGCATTGATGAACTCGTACAGTTGTTACGCAGTCGTGACGAACGTTCGATTTCTCTTGTAGATGTTGCTTCGGTAACCGGAATTCTGATCTCGACAATGCAGGCCTATTTCACCTCCATTGATACGAGCATCTATACAGAATTTGCAGAGCTATCAAAATATATTGATCAGGCCCGAAAGGATATTGCAGCACTTCAACCATCTGATCTCAGCGGGGAACATATTCCACGCGCGGGGCAGGAACTGGACGCAATTGTCGAATCGACGGAAGCTGCGACCAATACGATCATGCAGGCGGCCGAAGAAATTATGGCTGCGGACACCGGCGATTCAGCGGCCTATCAGGAGCTTGTAGGCGATGCAGTGATGCGGATTTTCGAAGCCTGCTCATTCCAGGATATTACGGGCCAGAGAATCAGCAAGGTGGTGGAAACCTTCACATATATCGAAGCCCGGCTGAACAAGGTTGCCAAACTGATCGAAGGCGTTGAGGGATTAAAGCCCGATGTTTCGGAAGAGGAAACCGCAGCCGAAAAGCGAAAGCGGGATCTGATATTGAATGGCCCGGCGCTGAATGGCTCGGGCAAGGATCAGAATGAGGTGGATGCGCTGATGGCATCCAAGCCGTTGACTGAAGCACAGGAACCAGAAGTGGTGCAAGCTGTCGAAAAGATCGCAGTCAATGGAAACAGGCCTGTACCTGCTCCAAAACCGGCGCCTGTTTCGGCAAGCACAGCATCAGACAACAGCTCTGACCAATCTGATATCGACGCGATGTTTAACTAAAGTATCGCGACGCCAAACAGCGTCCCGTGAAAATAAATTATCAGACTGACGATCACCAAAGCAAGCAATGGACGCCACCAGCCAATCTCTGATGAGACAAACTGGTTGCGTCCACGCGCAATGGCGGCGAATGGCACGATGGACGTCACGTTCGCAAAACCCGGCCATTTATCGCCAAAGGCCTTGGCTTTCTTCGCATCAATCAGCCACGGGCCAAGGCCCGCCAGCACGAAGAATGTACCAAAAAACACCAGCGATGCCGTATCCGGATTAAGCAGCATATGGGCCATCGCCCACAAGGCAAATCCCACCATGAAGGGATGACGCGTAACCCGTACAATGCCACGCGCAGGCGTTGACGATTGCAACAGCATTTCCTGATCGAGCGTCGTTGGATTGGGGCTGAGCGCGCCAATAATTGCCAGCCACAAACCCATCATGGACACAATCACGGCGAGGAATAAAAGCGCAATGTGTGGTTGGCCCAGATCAGATTTTTCTGCCATCACATATGCCCAGATCAACCAGCCAATTCCCACCAGCGATAGCAGCGAGAAAACCCCCTGATAGGGCCGCGCGCCAATGCGCTGTATCAGCCAACCACGCAGGGGCGTGCTGGAAATGCAAATATGAATACCGACAAAGAATAATCCCGCAGCCATAAGCATTGCCATTTTTCCCTCCTATTGTTGGCTAATCCGGCATGCCGGACACAGGCCAATATTTTTGAACCACCTCGCGGCCGTTCAGCGTGAGGCGGCACACCAGCCAATCGGGCTTGACTGGATTGGCGAACCAGTGTTCGGCCCAGCCATTGGAAATACAGATATGAATAATTGCGGGACTGATTTCCTGTCCGCGTCGGTCAAACAGCGGCAGTTTTCCGCCAGGCTCACTTATACCACGGCGTAAATAGGCCAGTTCGGCGCGTGACGGAACAGGATGCGTCGAATCCTGGACAAATTGTTCAGACATGGGGGGCAATTATTCCTTACCTATTAAGCCGGCTTGCGCATGCACTTCGCGCAAGGTCCATTCAACGGATTGACGCATCACCTTACCAAGTGTTTCGTCAAAGCTATTCACAATGGCGCTCATTTCCTTGCCCGATGCAGGTGCCGTTTCGTCAAAGGTGCGAGACGCGACAATGCGCGCCTCAGGCATTTTTATCAGCTTAACATTGAGACGTACATGAATGCGCGGTTGCCCGTCTGCCTCAAAATATTCCGCCTGAAATTCCCGCAAGTCGCTTTTTACGCTAAAATCCGGGCGTAGTCCTATGGACTGGCGTCCAACGGCCACGATCCTGTTGGTGTTTTCAAATGATTCCACCAATAATATTTGCACCATGCGCGGCGCCCGATCCACCCAGCGCGCGCCAGCAAAATATTTTATCTCAATCGGTGATGGCCGCAAGGCGATGCGATCCGAATCAATGCCGCGCGCCGAGCTGGGCTCTTCGACAACCAGTTGCAGCTTGATATTGGGCAGATTTTCATCAAAGCTGCTTTTTGGGGAAAGGTCATAAATATCGGGCGCCGGGCCGCTGCCCGGCAATGAAAATCCGCACGCGGACAAACCCGCAGTTATGACCAGAAGCCCGGTTATTCGACACAGGTGACTGAAAAACCCAAGGCGTTTCAAAAAATATATCATTCTGCCTGATACTCCGACGCTGAATTGCCAAGGAAAAAGCGTGCCGGATCACTTTCCAGGCGCTGTGCCACGCGGTCAAGCGTCGTTACCAGTTGCCGCGCCTCCACGACAAATAATGCAAATTCACGCAGGCCGCGATCCCCAAAATTATTGATTGCCTGCTTGTTATCCTTGACGATGCCATTCAACTCGCTGGTCAATCCCGCCGCTTCACGTAAAAAATTATGTACATCGGAATTCAGTGTCGTTTCCGCCTGAATACTAAGTCTGTCCAGCCGCGCGGTCAGGGCGTTCAGGTTTCCGGAAACTTCGGAAAAGTCACGGCTCATTTTATTGGCATTGACGATAAGCTCGTCAATTTCCTTTGCGCGGCCGGCAAAACTTCCGCTCACTGTCTCGGCATTTTTAAGGATGCCGGTAATGGATTTGCGGGCATCCGTATCCACAAGCTGATTTAGCCGTTCCAACAATATGGCCCCATTTTCAATCATGCGCGGGGCACCTGAAAATAATTCTTCCAGGCTGGATTTTCCAGATGCGATGACCGGCACTTCCTGATCGGGCTGCGTGACCAGGGGCGGTGCGTTTGCATCGCCACTACTGATCTGCACGAACAACACCCCGGTAATTCCGAAAAATTCCAGACTGGCCAGGGCCGCAGAATTTATGGGCGTGTTGGCGTCAATTTCAATGCGTACTTTGACCAGTTTGGAATCCTTTTCGTAAATCCGGATTTCCTTGACCTGCCCGACGCGCACCCCCTGATAGCGCACATCGCCTGCGACATTCAGACCGGTCACCGAGCCCTCAAATAAAATATCGTAGGTGGCGAAATTCTGATCAATTTCGTTTTTCGCCAGCCATAGAATAAAACTGAATGCCGCCACGATCACCGCCAGTGTGAATGCGCCGATCAGAACGTGATTTGCCCGTGTTTCCATCTGCTTCTACACTTGTCTTGTGACTTTTGCCGACAGTGCCGCGCGTCCCCTTGGACCATGAAAATAATCACGCACCCAGGGGTGATCAAATTTCAGCATTGCCGCCATATCGCCCGATACGATAACACGTTTTTCGGCCATGACAGCAATACGATCACAGATCGCATGCAGGCTGTCCAGATCATGCGTGACCATGAATACGGTCAGTCCCAGCGCCTGGCGTAATTCCTGTATCAGGGCGTCAAAGGCGGCGGCGCCTATCGGATCAAGCCCCGCCGTGGGCTCATCCAGAAACACAATTTCGGGATCCAGCGCCAGTGCGCGCGCCAGCCCGGCCCGCTTGCGCATACCGCCCGACAGTTCTGACGGATATTTCGCCCCGGCATCGGGCGGCAAGCCAACCATGGCGATTTTCATGGCCGCAATTTCGTCCATCAACGGTTCGGAAAGCGCCAGATGTTCGCGCATCGGAACCTCTATATTCTGCGCGACGGTCAAGGATGAAAACAGCGCGCCGTTCTGAAACAAAACCCCCCAGCGGCGTTCGATGGCCCGCTTTTCTGCAAAATCCAGCGTCTCTGGATCCTTGCCAAACAATCGGATGGTTCCGGCCAGTTGGCGGTTCAGGCCAATAATCGTACGCAGCAACACCGATTTGCCGGTGCCGGACCCGCCCACAATGCCCAGCACCTCGCCCCGATATACATCCAGATCAAGCCGGTCGTGAATTATCGTATCGCCAAAGCCGGTGCGTAAGCCACGGATGGCAATAATCGCCTCGCCCTGCTGTTGCGCGCTCAAAATTCAATCACCGCAAAATAGATAGAGAAAACCGCATCCACCACTATGACCATGAAAATCGCCTCAACCACCGATTTGGTGGTCAGCCGGCCAACAGATTCCGCGCTGCCTTCCACCTGCAAGCCCTCATAGCAGCCGATCAGGCCGATCATCAGCGCAAAAAACGGGGCCTTGATAATACCCACCCAGAAATGCGATAGCGGCACCCATTCATTCAGCCGTTGCAGATACAATCCCGGCGTAATGTCCAGCACAATCCAGCACATCACAGCGCCACCAAACAGGCCCATCATATCTGCAATAAATCCCAGCATGGGAAGTGCGATGATCAATGCCAGCACGCGCGGCACCACCAGCATTTCCATCGGGTCCAGCGCCAGCGTACGCATCGCGTCAATTTCTTCGTTCAGTTTCATGGAGCCGATTTGCGCGGTGAACGCGCTGCCGGATCGTCCCGCAATAATGATTGCCGTCAACAGAATGCCGATCTCGCGCAACACGGATATCGCCACCAGCTCCACCGTGAATATTTCTGCCCCGAACTGGCGCAACTGCGTGGCGCCCTGATACGCAAGCACGACCCCGATCAGAAACGAGATCAGCGCCACAATGGGCACCGCATTAAATCAGATTATCTCCAGATGATAAATCAGCGGTGTCCAGCGCAGCCGCCGTGGGTTGGCAATCGCGCGCCCCAATGTCGCCACGGTCAGGCCCAGAAAACCCAGCAGGGCGCGCGCTTCCAAAAAAGCGCCGGTAATCCCCGCGCCAATTTCCGAAAGCACACGAAGCGCACTATTTATCTGTGGAGGCGCGACGGGTCCGGGTTTGTCATTAACCTCGACCCTGGCCAACAGCGCGGCATGTTCTGGTTGCACATTGGCAAACTCCACGATCAGGTCCTGTGCGCGAAGCTGTTTGCGGGTGCGGTATAATATCCATGCCCCGGCAGTGTCGAGCCGTTCCAGCGCGCCCAGATCAATTACCACCGGCCCCGTCGGGCGCCATTGCCGCAGGGCTGTATCCACCACCGCCAATTCGGAAATAACCCAGCGTCCAAGCGCTATCGCGGTATCGCCATTCGCCGTCTGGGAGAAACGCATGTCCGCCAGCCGCCCTGCCGAAATGTCTTTCAGGGGTAACCCCATATTTTGCGCCTGAGCCATATTAAATCCATCAGCGGGTAGCCCGATACCCGCCAGTCTATCATGCGCAGAATGCATGACAGAAGTAATCACAACCGGCAGGATTTATATTCTATCTGAAAACCACGGTTTTGTTACCGTTCAAAAACACCCGCTGTTCCGCCAGCCAGCGCACGGCGCGGGCCAGCACCATGCTTTCGACATCGCGCCCGGCGGCGGCCATTGCCTCGGCCGTATATGAGTGATCAATGCGCTCGACCATCTGCTCGATGATCGGTCCTTCATCCAGATCGGGGGTAACGAAATGCGCCGTGGCGCCGATCAGTTTAACGCCGCGCTTGTGCGCCTGGCTGTAGGGCTGGGCGCCCTTGAAGCTGGGCAGGAAGGAATGATGAATATTGATCGCCTTACCTTCCAGTTCCGCGCACATTTCCGGCGAAAAAATCTGCATATAACGCGCGAGTACAACGAAATCCGCCCGGGTTTGGACGATAATATCGCGCAGCCGCGCCTCGGCTTCGGGCTTGCCGGTTTTGCTGACCGGCACATGCAGGAACGGAATTTTGTGCCATTCCGCCAGCGGCGCCAGATTCATGTGATTGGAAACAATGGCCGGAATATGCACCCCCAGCGACCCGGTGCGGTGACGATACAGCAGATCATTCAGGCAATGATCGGATTTCGACACCAAAATCAACACCGATGGGCGCAGCGCGCAATCCGTCAATGTCCAGCGCATGCCAAACCGCGTGGCGACAGGGCCAAACACTTTGGCAAATGCCGTCTGGTTAAATTCGGGGTTCGACGCATCAAAGGCGGTGCGCATGAAAAAATTTCCGGTGCCGGGATCGCCAAAATGATGCGAATCTGTAATGAACAGATTGCTATCTGCCAGCACGCCCGCAACGGCCGCCACAATGCCAACCTTGTCAGGGCACGAAACCGTCAGAATATAGCTGGCGGGACGGCTGGCAGCGGCGCTAGACATCCAGATTGGAAACTTTCAGGGCATTGTCATAAATAAACTGACGCCGGGATTCGACCACATCGCCCATCAGTTGCGAAAACAGATCATCCGCAGTATCCGAATGATCGACCTTTACCTGCAACAGCGAACGCACCGCCGGGTCCAGCGTGGTTTCCCATAATTGTTCCGGGTTCATTTCGCCCAGACCTTTATAGCGCTGTATGCTGATGCCCTGACTGCCGATCTGCTTGATGGTTTCAAACAGCGCAGTGGGCGATGCGATGATATATTCATTGTCCTTGCGGCGCAGTGTGGCCGAGCGGCGGAAAACCGCCTGTAGTTCCGGCACTTCCGCATTCAACCGGCGGGCCTCGGCGCTGGCCAGCAGCGGGGCGTCAATTTCATAGGCCTCGCGCACGCCGCGCACATCGCGGAAAAACCGCAGGCCACCACTGTCAGTAGGCTCACCCTGCCAGCCGCGATCTTCTTCTGCGGTGTTCTGGTCCAGTGCGGTTGCAATGGCCTGGGCCACGCGGCTCGCCTGTGCCGGATCCTCCAGCACATCAGGCGTCAGCGCGCCTGCAATGGCCACCTGCTCGATAATGAAATCGGGATATTTTCCCTTTGGCAGATGGTTCAATATGGCGCGAATGCCGCGCGCATGCTCTGTCAGTTCGCGCAAATCCTCACCGGCGCGCTGACTGTCATCATGCAGATACAGCACCGCATCCTTGACGCCACTGGTGATCAGATAATCCTCCAGCGCTTTTTCGTCTTTCAGATACTGCTCCGAACTGCCCCGGCTGACCTTGTACAATGGCGGCTGCGCAATATAGAGATAGCCCCGCTCTATCAGCTCCGGCATGTGCCGGTAAAAGAACGTCAGCAACAGCGTGCGAATATGCGCGCCGTCCACATCCGCGTCCGTCATAATGACGATCTTGTGGTAGCGGGTATTTTCAATGTTGAAATCATTGCGGCCAATGCCGGTGCCCAGCGCCGTGATCAGCGTGCCGATTTCATTGGAGGCAAGCATTTTATCAAACCGCGCGCGTTCCACATTCAGAATTTTGCCGCGCAATGGCAATACGGCCTGATTGGCGCGGTCGCGTGCCTGCTTTGCGGAACCGCCGGCGGAATCACCTTCGACCAGAAAAATTTCCGATTTCGCGGGATCGCGTTCCTGGCAATCGGCCAGTTTTCCGGGCAGGTTGGAAATATCCAGCGCGCTTTTGCGCCGGGTTAATTCGCGCGCGCGCCTTGCGGCCTCACGCGCGGCGGCGGCTTCGATAATTTTTGAGATAATGGTGCGCGCCTCGCCCGGATGTTCCTCAAACCATTGCGACAGCCGGTCATTGATCAGCCCTTCAACGGCAGGGCGCACCTCGGAAGATACCAGCTTGTCCTTGGTCTGCGATGAAAATTTCGGGTCAGGAACCTTGACCGACAATACGCAGGTCAGCCCTTCGCGTGCGTCATCGCCGGTCAGCGGCACCTTGGATTTTTTCGCCATGCCGGAACTGTTGGCATAGGTGTTGACGCACCGGGTCAGCGCGCCGCGAAATCCCGCCAGATGGGTGCCGCCATCGCGTTGTGGAATATTGTTGGTAAAGCACAGCACATTTTCATGCACGCTATCGTTCCACCACAGTGACGCATCGACGATAATGCCATCACGCTCGCCGGAAATGGCAATCGGGCCGTCAATCAGTTTGGATTTATTGCGGTCCAGATAGCGTACAAATTCCTCGACGCCGCCGCTATACATCAGATCCACTTCGCGCGCTTCCACTCCGCGCTCATCGCGCAGTATGATGCGCACACCGGAATTCAGAAACGCCAGTTCGCGCAGCCGATGTTCCAGCGTTTCAAAAATGTAATTGGTATTGGTGAAAGTTTCCGTAGACGGAAGAAACGCGATCAGCGTACCGCTCAAGCCCGGCGCATCGCCAACAATGCGCAGCGGCGCCTGTGGTTCGCCATGATGAAAGCGCATATAATGTTCCTTGCCGCCGCGCCAGATGCGCACCTCCAGCCATTCAGACAGTGCATTCACCACGGATACGCCCACCCCGTGCAGGCCACCCGAAACCTTGTAGGAATTCTGGTCGAATTTACCACCCGCGTGCAACTGGGTCATAATGACCTGGGCGGCGGACACGCCTTCTTCGCTGTGAATTTCGGTTGGAATGCCGCGTCCATTATCTGAAACGCTGATCGATCCGTCGGGATGCATGATCACAACAATGCGGTCGCAATAGCCCGCCAGCGATTCATCGACCGCATTATCGACAACTTCATACACCATGTGATGCAGACCGGAACCGTCATCCGTATCGCCGATATACATGCCGGGGCGTTTGCGCACCGCATCCAGACCGCGCAGGATCTTGATGGACTCTGCGCCATATTCGCTCGCAGCCTGTTCGTTACGGGATTCATCACTCATGCTTAAAAGACCCTATGGTTCGTTCTGTGGTTAGCTGGCGGTATCAAAAACCGCGCCATCGGTTACGGTAAAATATTGCGCGCGCGCGCCCATCGCATCAAACAGCGCCCTGTCGGTTCCGGTCATCCAGGCCTGCGCCCCCAGATCATGGATGGCGTCAAACAGCGCCGCGCGCCGCCGGGCATCCAGATGCGCGACAACTTCGTCCAGCAGCAGCAGTGGTGTTGCGCCGGTTTGCGCCAGCAGCCGTGCATTGGCCAGTACAATGGAAATCAGCAGCGCCTTTTGCTGCCCGGTTGAACAATCACCGGCCGGCATTCTGGTGTCGCCATGCCAGACCAGAAGATCGCTGCGGTGTGGCCCTTCCAGGGCGCGGCCCGCTTCTTTGTCGCGCCGTCGCGCGGCGCACAATATGGCGCGAAAACGGTCCTCCACATCAACCGCAGCATTATCCGCCAGCATGTCTTCCAGCAACCCGTCCAGCGCCAGAAGGGCGTGTGGGAATGGCCCCGAATGGGCCTCCAGCGCGTCTGAAATCCGCCGCAATGCCTCAACGCGGCTGGCGCTAACGGCAACGCCGTGTTCCGCCATGGCGGCCTCCAGCGCGTCCAGCCATGCCGGATCGGCACGCCGTCCGGTCATTTCATCGCGCAATAAACGGCTGCGTTCCTGGCGCGCCCGTTCATAGGCGTTCAGGCGCGTGCCATGCCCGGCATCAAAGCCCAGGGTCAGCCGGTCAAAAAACTGCCGCCGCCCACTGGCGCCTTCTGCGAACAGGCGATCCATGTCCGGCGTAAGCCAGCTTACCGCCAGAAATTGCGCAAGTATGGCGCTGGACGATTGCGCCGCGCCATCAATGCGCACCGTGCGGCGCTCGGTGACGGGGCCACCCTCCGGCGCAGGCAGCATGCCGGTGCTGACCCGCATCGGCGCGTCGGCAATATGCGGCGCGTCAAGGCTGGCCGCCACCGCCCAGGCCTGCGACGGCGCACCAATGCGGGTGACTTCGGAAAGCCGCGCCCAGCGTAATCCGCGACCGGGCGCCAAAAACGACAGCGCTTCCAGAAGGTTGGTTTTGCCCGCACCATTTTCACCGGTCAGCACTACTGGTCTCCCATCCAGATTGAGGCGTGCCTGCGCGTAACAGCGAAAATCCGTGACATTCAGCCAGCGCACGGCAACGGCCGGTGATCGGCCCCCAGTTCCCGGTAAAACGTTTTGCGGCAAAACAGTTTGCGCTAACACAGGTGCAAATTCCTTAACGTCTCACGCCACCCGCATCGGCATCAGCACATATTGCGCCGAATCATCGCCGCTATCACGGATCAGGGCAGGGGAATGCGCATCGAAAAATTCAAATATCGCGTTTTCGCCGTCGATCTGCGCGGCGACATCCAGAAGATAGCGCGCGTTGAAACCGATCTCGATCGGCGTGGCGCCATACGTGACAGCCAGCTCTTCGGTGGCGCTGCCCTGATCGGGGTTTTTTACCGATACGGTCATCTGGTTTTTACCCAGATTGACCTTCACGGCGCGGGATTTTTCTGACGAAATCGTCGACACCCGGTCTACCGCCTGCCGAAGCTGGGCATTGTCCACTTCCATCCGCTTGTCATTGGTGGTGGGAATGACGCGGGTATAATCGGGGAATGTACCGTCAATCAGTTTTGAGCTTAGCGTCACATGATCAAAGGCAAAGCGGATCTTTGCGGCCGTGGTGCTGATCGCAACATCACCGGTTACATCATCGATCAATTTGTGCAGTTCCAGTACCGCCTTGCGCGGCAGGATAATACCGGGCATCGCTTCTGCGCCGCTGGGGGCAGGCAATTCCACGCGCGCCAGCCGGTGTCCATCGGTGGCAACCGCGCGCAGCATGTTTACGCCGGCGGTTTGCGCCACATGCAGATAAATCCCGTTCAGGTAATAACGGGTTTCCTCGGTTGAAATGGCAAAGCGGGTCTTGTCGATCAGACGTTTCAGATCGCCCGCCGCAATCACAAACTGCACAGGGGTGTCAGATGATTTGCCTGCGCCATCCCCATCCATGGCGGGAAAATCGGTGGCCGACAGGCAGGCCAGATAAAATTGCGACCGCCCGGCTTTCAGGGAAAGTCGCTCACTTTCTGCATCCAGCGAAATTTCAACCTGCGCGCCTTCAGGCAGTTTGCGCACAATGTCATGCAATGTATGGGCGGGGACCGTTGTACTGCCGGGTTGCGTCACCGCTGCGACGGCGGATTCCCGCACGGCAATATCCAGATCGGTGGCGGTCAGGTCCAGCTTTCCCTCGTTCGCCTGCAACAGTACGTTCGACAGGATCGGGATGGTGGTGCGCCGCTCCACAATGCTTTGCACATGGCTCAGCGAGCGCAGCAGAACCGTTCTTTCAATGGTAAATTTCATTCTCAAACCGTTCCTGTTCGTAGCCACCCGCACGCGCCGTCAGTGATCCTGACAGGCAGGCGGAAAAGGGCATGAAGGGTACGAATCACTATAACAGAGCGCACAGATTCCGGCACTAAAATCGCACCTGATCACCGCTTAAAATCTGTTGATTTTCTAGCCCTGCAAAAGCCGTTGCAGTTTCTCGACATCTTCGTTCAGCGCATTGTCGCTTTCGCGCAATTGTTCGATGCGGCGCACCGCGTGAATGACCGTGGTGTGATCGCGCCCGCCAAATTTGCGGCCAATTTCCGGCAGCGAACGGGCCGTCAACTGCTTGGCCAGATACATCGCCACCTGACGTGGGCGGGCAACTGCGCGCGCGCGCCGCGCCGACAGCATATCGGCCAGCCGGATATTGAAATATTCCGCTGCCTTGCGCTGAATTTCATCAATGGTGATGCGCCGTTCGCTGGCCCGCAACAGGTCTTGCAGCACTTCGCGCGCCATATCCACGGTGATCGGGCGCCGCACCAGGGTCGCAAACGCCACCACCCGGGTCAACGCGCCTTCTACATCGCGGACGTTTGAGCTGATGCGATGGGCCAGAAACTCCAGCACAGCCTCGGCAATTTCCAGATCCGGCATCTGACGCCGCGCGATCTCGGCCTTGCCCTGTAAAATACCCAGGCGCAGCTCATAATCCGTGGGGTGAATATCCGCGACCAGACCCCAGCCCAGACGCGAACGGATACGTTCCTCAATGCCATCCAGATCAGAGGGGGACCGGTCGGCCGAAATCACCAATTGCTTCTGATGGTCGATCAGGGCGTTGAAGGTGTGGAAAAACTCTTCCTGGGTCGATCCCTTGCCACCAATGAACTGCACATCGTCAATCATCAGCACATCGACTGAACGCAATGCCTCCTTGAAGGGCATCGTGTCCTTGTCGCGCAACGCCTTGATGAACTGGTACATGAATTTTTCAGCGGAAAGATACAGTACCGTGCGTTCCGGGTGCTGGGCGCGAATGGCATGGGCGATGGCGTGCATCAGATGGGTCTTGCCCAGCCCGACGCCGCCATGCAGGAACAATGGATTGAACGGCGGGTTATCGGAATCCGCCACCCGGCGCGCTGCCGCATGCGCAAATTCGTTGGATTTTCCGACCACAAAATCTTCAAACGTAAAGCGCGGGTCAAGCGGCGCACCCAGACGGCCATAATGTCCGTTGCGGGGATCAACCGGATTTTCATTGCGTGCGGGCTGCACAGAAGCGACGCTCGCAACAGTAATCGCATCGTTTGTGTTGGGCGCACCAGACGCCGGGGCGGAACCATTTTCCTTTGCGCGCAAATCAAGGCGCAGCACCTGCGCATTCACCGTCGTCCAGGCCTTCAGAAGCGCATCCCCCAGATGCGAGCTGATCCAGTCCCGCTTGAAACGGCTGGGCGCGGTTAGCTGCACACAGCCCCCGTCAATCCCCTCGCATCCCATAAAACACAGCCAGTTCTGATAGGTTGATTCCCCAAGTTCCTTGCGCAGCAATGCCACCACTTGCGCCCATTGCAGCGAGATTTCAGAGGCCGAAACCTCAGAGCGAAGGGGCCGGGGTGCCCCATCAGCAGGCTCAGCAAACCCTGAATGCGCGGGTGCGGTTTCCAGATTTCCAGATTTGTCCGCGCCCGGATTTTGTTTTGTCATTAGGCCCCCCCGCCGTGAATATGCTTGCTGTTTGACGCCCCAATGGTTTGCGCCGCCATTAATTTATTATTATATTCAGTTAGTTAGCTTTGCTTCCACGGCAACCCGCAGAACTTCCAGCCGCTGCGCGCCCCGCGATGGCGCGTCTCATCCAGATCCCCCTCAAACCCGCCTGCAAGATTGTAACAACGCCTGAAACCCTGCCGTGTCAGGCTGATTGCGGCATCGCGTGAACGCGCGCCGGACCGGCAAATGAAAATCACGGCACTATCCGGGGTTGCGTTCAGTTGCGTGAGAACCTCTTTTACTTCGCTGTCGAAATTCGGATTGCGGGCCATTGTGGGAAGGCTTTGCCATTCGATCGTCAGCGGTTGTTTGCCTACGGACGAAAGATCCGCGAGGCCGACAAAATTCCATTCCGCGCTGGTGCGCACATCCACCAGTACGGCGCCGCGCTCATTTGACAACACTTCCCAGGCCAGTTTGGGATCAATATCCCCAGCATAGCCACGCGACGTATTTTCGTCAGGCAACGGATTATTAGGCACTGAATTGGTCATGATTTCCTGATTTTGGTCACAGTGACGGGGAGGACAAGGCAGCAGTACATACTGAAATAAAAAGAATACAGTCTTAGTTTATACTTAATACTGTAAACATATAGGTCAGCAAGCTCCGTTCAGATACTTATACCTGTTAAAAAAATCTGCTTTTGAGCTTATTATAACTTGCGATCACTGTGGGTTTAACCAATATGTAGCAGTGTAGCCGGGACAAATTCCCGACGCAATAGGGTAAAGCCAATAAAATTTTCATTTAAAGAAGATATTTTACTTGACCTTGCGCAGGGCGTTTTGCAGTCAGGGGTTAAGCAGGAAAGGGTGATTTACTTCGAATTATCTCCAGGCAACAGAAGCGCCTGTTGTATTTATGCCGCAGTCATAGGCGGCAGCAAAACGCCCCCCTGCCAGGCAAGCGGCAAAATAAAAATCTTATATTTCAATATCGAAGGGAAATATCATCGGGTAAAACCCGACAACACAGCGGGTAAAACCCGACAACACAGGCCAGTCCGGGTTTATGCCCCCAGGCTGTTAACCCGCACCGTCAGTCGCGATACCTTGCGCGAGGCGGCGCGCTTTTTCAGGGCGCCCTTTTGCGCACCGCGCATCAGTTCCGGTTCAACGGCCTTCAGCGCCTCCAGGGCTGCTGTACGGTCGCCCTTTGCAATCGCGTCTTCCACATTGCGCACAAAACTGCGAACACGGCTACGGCGGGCCCCATTAACCACGGTTCGCGTGGCGGTTTGCCGGATGCGCTTCTTTGCCTGCTTGGTATTCGCCATATCGCTGTAAGCCCTGAAAATGCCTGTTGAGAGGGGGCCTTATACCCCTGAAAAACCCACGGCTCAAGCAGAATCGCGCTCTAGAAGGCAGAATAAAGCGGTCCTAACCATTTCCAGATGGCCATTCCGGTGTGTCGTGGTCTGGATGCTGGCGATTTTCCAGATTTTCATGAAATTCAGGGGATAAAATTTCCGCAGTCTGCATCGTATTCAACGTGGTAAGCGTAGTGAACCACGGCAGTTGTTTATCGGCACAGATTTGCCTGGCGGGCGATATTTTGCCGGGATCATCGAAGCTGCCAATCGAGATTTGAATTTGCGGCTGCGCGTGCTGCTGGCGCGACAGCGGTGTCCCGCATTGCCGACAAAACCCTCGCTTAACCGCGCTGGAGCTGTAAAACCACGAGGGGGTGCCGCGAGTCCAGCTAAATTGATCATGGGAAATTGTCGTCAAGGCGGCGAATGGCGATCCAAATGCCTTCTGGCACATGCGGCAATGGCAAATCACTGAATGCGCTGGCTCTGCATAAACGGCAAAACGCACCGCGCCGCATTGACAGCCGCCAGTATGAAAGGGTTTGCGTGTTTCGGCCATGACGGAACCTCCTTTACTTTACCTGACTGTTTTGTGAGCCTAAAAATCTTTCGCCAATGTTAGCCACAGTTTCCTTGTATCCATGGCAAACCCGTCAGCCTCATAGGCAGCGGCTTTTATTTCAGTGTAAACCCCATAAAAAGTTACGGCGCCCGCCACATAATATTCCTGGCCATAATTATCCCCCCCATCGGCCGCAGAAAAATGATGCGCGCCGCCCCACAGACGCAACACGTCAAATGGCGCAATATCCGTAAGCTGATAATTTATATCCAGCATCAGGTCGCGCACCCCCTTTGGCGGCGTCGCATTGAACACATCCGTAAAGCCCTGAAACTTGTGCAGTGTCGCCAGTGGCGTGGAAAAGGCGTTGCTGCCATCGCCGCCCAGCACTTCATATCCGGCGGTCAATGTCACCGGTCCATTAGATATGCCGGGCTGTAGCAGATAATATTCCGCATCATATTCGCCACGGTGATTGCCATAGTCCGACTGTATCGCGGCTTCGATGACATATGCGAACCGCCAGGAATGTAAATCAAATCCCCGCGCATCCCAGCGCGCGCCATAGGTCTGGCTGGATAAATCCTGGCGGTCATCAATATCGAACAGATAGCCATAGGCGGTCAGTTTGCCGGCCCGCCATCCCAGCCAGGCGGCACTCATCGCATGGCCATCCATTTCCCAGTCCCCAAAAGCGGATTCGCGCCCAAAAATGCGATTGGCGCGGTTGATATATTCATAGCGCAATTCGGTTTTCGGTATCGTGCGATTGATCACAGAAACCGCATCGAAGGTCTGCATATTCTGGCGAAATCCCGCATCGCCAATGAAGCGTTCATTGTCATGCACGATACGCTGGCGCCCCACAATAAGGGTGGTTTGCTGCGGTCCTTCGTAGCGGATTGCCGCCTGATTCAGTTCCGCCGTGTCGGGGTCGGCCACAAGCGGGAACGGCGATCCGCGTTCATTGCCATTATTGAACCGCTCCGCTCCCAGATGCACAATATGCTCAAACTCGGCCAGCGCCGACAGGCCGCGATAGACGCCCGTCGCATAACCCGCCCGGCTGCGCAAGGTGTGCGCGCTGGCGTTAAGTGGCAAATTATCCTGATCCACCAGTTCAGTCCGATAGCGCAAATCCAGCCATGCACCACCCCCGGTCAGCGCATCACCAAACTCGCTTGCCAGTCCGGGGGTGCCACAAGACAGAAAGCTCAACATAAATATGGCGGCGCCGCCTCGACACGTTAAATTCATTTGCGCTGGACACTCATTGTGTGGGTGAATCACGCACATAGCATAACATGAACAGGAATTACGCATATGTCCTTAACGCAAACCCTCCGCGCGATTTCGCTGATGCTCGGCCTCGGTTTCTTCGGGGCGGCGCTGGCCGAAGTGCCGGACCATGTCGGCAAGATCGAGAAAGCAAGGAACGAAGTCACCGCGCAACCCTCCGCATCCGATCCGGCACGGCCACTGTCAGCGGGCAATCCGGTGTTTCGCAATGAAATGGTCGCAACCGGCGCGCTGGCCCGCGCGGAATTGCGGCTGGCAGATGAAACCATCCTGGTTCTGGGTGAAAATGCGCAAGTAAGGTTGGACGAATTTATTTATGACAAGGACGGTTCGGCAACCATTAATCTGGTCACCGGCGCGTTACGTTTCGTCAGCAGCGCCAATGGGCATCCCGGAAAACTCACGATCAAAACCCCTGTTGCCACGATTGGCATTCGCGGCACGGATTTCTGGGCCGGGCCGATTGACGGCGTGTATGGGGTTCTGTTGCTGACCGGTAAGGTCGAAGTATCCAATTCCGCCGGGACGGTGACACTGGATACCCCGCGCACCGGCACGCTGATCAGCGGGGCGGATGTGGCCCCTGGCGCCGCAGTTGCCTGGCCTGATGACAGACGTGTGCGGGCGTTGAGCAAGACGGATTTTTAGACCATTTTCTGATCAGGTTGAAGCGCTCCGCCCTGTTTTTTTCAGGGCTGATCCCCTCCCTGACGCTCCCCTTTTCAAGGGGAGGGAACGCTGTCTCGGCCAATGGGTTTCAGCCGGAAAGCCAGATCTCCTCCCTCCCCCTGCAGGGGGAGGGTTGGGGTGGGGGTCTGCTTCGGTTAGCTCAGAAAATGCTTTAGAGTCTGTCTCTTTTTGATAGAAGCACGTCCAACACCCAGGCTGTCATCCCGGACTTGTTCCGGGATCCAGGAGCCACACGCAAAAGCCTGAGTTTGTGACCCTGGACCCCGGCACAAGGCCGGGGTGACAATATAGGATTGCGA
>CAMTVX010000040.1:0-40235 GCA_947085295.1 uncultured Alphaproteobacteria bacterium
CAGCGTGAGTATGACAGGGACATTTACAAATCACGTCATCTGATCGAGAACTTCTTCTGTAAACTCAAACAATTCCGCGCCATCGCCACACGATATGATAAAACGGCGCGCAATTTTCTCGCTGCAATTCATCTCGCTTCTGTTACCATCTGGCTTAATTGAGGACACGCCCTAGCATATCTGATCTGGATTAGAAACTGGCAGGCCGATCGCCAAAAATATTCCCGCGCACCCCAAATTACTCCAAAATCGCGTCTACACTCTCTTGCAGTGCGGCAAAAATCGCGCTACTAGCCATATGGTTAATACAATTGCTCAGATCAGCGGAGAAAAATCATGGCGCGCAAGAAAATTGCCCTTATCGGCGGCGGACAGATTGGTGGCACATTGGCGTTATTGGCCGGGCTGAAAGAGCTGGGCGACATTGTAATCTTTGACATTCTGGAGGGGCTTCCACAGGGCAAGGCGCTGGATATTGCGCAATCCAGTGGGGTTGACGGTTTCGACGCCAAAATTGCCGGCGCCAATACCTATGCGGGCATCAAGGGCGCCGATGTGGTCATCGTGACCGCAGGCGTACCGCGCAAACCCGGAATGAGCCGCGATGATCTGTTGGGCATCAACATCAAAGTGATGGAACAGGTGGGCGAAGGCATCCGCAAATATGCCCCCAAAGCTTTTGTTATCTGCATCACCAACCCACTGGATGCGATGGTCTGGGTGCTTCGCGAAGTCAGTGGGCTGCCGCATCATATGGTCATTGGCATGGCAGGCGTGCTGGATTCTTCACGCTTCCAGCATTTCCTGGCGGAAGAATTTAATGTTTCAATCAAGGACGTTACGACCTTCGTACTGGGCGGACACGGGGACACCATGGTTCCGCTGACCCGTTATTCGACGGTTGGTGGCATTCCCCTGCCCGATCTGGTGAAAATGGGCTGGATCACTGCCAAAAAGCTGGAACAGATTGTCCAGCGTACCCGTGATGGCGGCGCGGAAATTGTCGGCCTGCTGAAGACCGGCTCGGCGTTTTATGCGCCAGCGGCCAGCGCCATCGCGATGGCGGAATCCTTTCTGGGCGACCAGAAGCGCCTGCTGCCCTGTGCCGCGCATCTGACTGGCCAGTATGGTGTGAAAGATTTGTATGTCGGCGTACCGGTTATTATCGGCGCCAAGGGCGTGGAGCGGGTGGTTGAAATCAAGATGGACGCCGCCGAAAAGAAAATGTTCGAAAAATCTGTCGCTGCTGTGCGCGATCTCGTTCAGGCCTGCAAAAAGATCAGCCCGAAACTGGGTAAAAGCGGGAAAAAATAAATCCGCGATCCTAAAGGGGAAATGAAACGTTAAACTTTCATGGTTAGGGTTAATTAACCAAAATCGTGGAAGTTGGGGGAAGGGGCCCAGCAGCGAGAACGAGGCTTCGTATCTCTTGTCACCGCTTGTGTTGCGGGGGTTAGGGCGTCGAAGAAGAGGTTGGCGTGTGCCTTTACGCTTCACGACAGCCCAAATGATGGACCCCGATCGTTATGAATATTCACGAATATCAGGCAAAACAGGTTCTTAAAGGTTTTGGCATTGCGGTTCCACGCGGGGGTGTTGCCTTCACCCCCGATGAGGCGGTCAAGGTCGCCAATGCACTGCGCACCCGAAGCTGGGTGATCAAGGCGCAAATCCATGCAGGCGGCCGTGGCAAGGGCGGCGGCATCAAGGTGGTTAAATCCATCGGTGAGGTCAGCCTGGAAGCCGAGCGCATGCTGGGCATGACCCTGGTAACACCACAAACCGGGCCCGAGGGCAAGGTGGTGCACCGCATCTATGTCGAGCAGGGCTGCGACATTGAGCGCGAGCTTTATCTGGCGCTGTTGGTGGATCGCAGCACATCGCGCATCGCCTTTATCGCGTCCACCGAAGGCGGCATGGACATTGAAGAGGTCGCGGCCAAAACGCCCGATAAAATTGTCACCCTGACCGTTGATCCCGCCGCTGGCGTACAGGCCCATCATGGGCGGCGCATTGCCTTTGCACTGGGGCTTGATCTTGATCTGGCCCGGCAATGCCAGGACCTGGTGGAAAAGCTTTACACCGTATTTCAGGAAACCGACGCCAGCCTGATTGAAATCAATCCGCTGGTGGTGACCAAGCAGGACAATCTTGTCTGCCTCGACGCCAAGTTGAACTTTGATGACAACGCCCTGTTCCGGCATCCCGAAATCGCCGGTCTGCGGGACGCCATGGAAGAAGACCCGGTGGAACTGGAAGCGTCCAAGCGCGATCTGAATTATGTAAAGCTGGATGGCGAAATTGGCTGCCTGGTGAATGGCGCCGGCCTTGCCATGGCGACGATGGACATTATCAAACTGTATGGCAGCTCGCCCGCCAACTTTCTGGATGTGGGCGGTGGCGCCGACAAGGAAAAAGTCACCGAAGCGTTCAAGATCATTCTGCGCGATCCAAATGTGAGGGCCATCCTGGTCAATATCTTTGGCGGCATCATGCGCTGCGACATTATCGCTGAAGGCGTGGTGGCGGCGGCCAGGGAAGTCAAACTTTCCGTGCCGCTGGTGGTACGCCTGGAAGGCACCAATGTGGAACAGGGGCAAAAAATCCTGGCCGATTCCGGTCTGCCGATTCTGTCCGCCTATGATCTTGCGGACGCCGCCGAAAAAGTTGTTGCCGCTGTAAAGGAGGCCCGCTAATGGCCGTGCTTGTCGATAAAAACACCCGCGTCATCTGTCAGGGCTTTACCGGATCGCAAGGTACATTCCATTCCGAACAGGCGGTTGCCTATGGCACCAAAATGGTGGGCGGCGTAACCCCTGGGCGCGGCGGCATGCGCCACATTAATCTGCCCGTTTTCGATACGGTTGCTGAGGCGGTGGAAAAAACCGCCGCCAACGCCAGCGTCATTTATGTGCCGCCGGGCTTTGCCGCCGACGCAATACTGGAAGCCATTGATGCGGGCGTGCCGCTGGTGGTGACGATTACCGAAGGCATTCCGGTGCAGGATATGGTCAAGGTGAAACGCGCCCTTGTCGGCACAAAAACGCGACTGATTGGCCCCAATTGCCCTGGTGTTATCACACCTGATGAATGCAAGATCGGCATCATGCCGGGCCATATTCACAAACGCGGCAGCGTGGGTATTGTTTCGCGTTCGGGAACGCTTACCTATGAGGCTGTGGCGCAAACCACCGCCGCTGGCCTGGGGCAAACCACCTGCATTGGCATTGGTGGCGATCCGGTGGCGGGCACAAACTTTATCGACTGCCTGGAATTGTTTCTGGCGGATCCGGAAACGCAATCCATCATCATGATCGGTGAAATCGGTGGATCCGGTGAAGAAGAAGCAGCGGAATTTTTGATGCGTTCCAAAATCAAGAAGCCCATGGTGGGCTTTATCGCCGGGCGCACAGCACCACCGGGCCGTCGCATGGGCCATGCGGGCGCGATCATTTCGGGCGGCAAAGGCGGTGCCGAAGATAAAATCGAGGCCATGCGCCGCGCCGGTATCACCGTGGCGGATTCACCAGCAGCGATGGGGATTACCCTGAAGCAGCTATTGGGAGCTTAACCGGGATGACAGAAGGGGTGCGGACAAAATCCGCCCAGGAAATGATGACTGGCGAAAGTGAAAACGACGTTTTTGAGCAGAGCTCGTTTCTGTTTGGTGCCAACAGCGCCTTTATTGAAAAACTGTATGCTGATTATCAGGCCAACCCCGCATCGGTTGACGCAAGCTGGCAACAATTTTTTGCATCTCTGGGCGAACCCAATGGCGCGCTGAAACAGCCTGCATGGCAGCGCCCGGACTGGCCACCGATTGCCAATGGTGAACTGGTCAGCGCGCTGGACGGCAACTGGACGGTGCTGGAATCTGAAATATCCGCAAAGGTGCGCGCAAGCAAACCCGGCGCCAGCGCGCAGGAAATTAATGCCAGCGCCCAGGATTCGATCCGCGCAATCATGCTGATCCGCGCCTATCGTATTCGCGGCCATCTGAAGGCAACGCTGGATCCTCTGGGTCTGGTAAAGCCCGCTGAACATCCCGATCTGGAACCCGCTGCCTATGGCTTTGGCGATGCAGATATGGATCGCCCGATTTTCATCAACAATCTGCTGGGCCTGCAACACGCCACTATACGCGAAATTCTTGCCATCCTGCACAAGGCCTATTGTGGCAGCATTGGTGTTGAATATATGCACATCTCCAACCCGGTTGAGCGGTTGTGGATTCAGGAACGCATCGAAGGCGCGGACAAGGAAATCAGCTTCACTAAAGAGGGCAAGCGCGCGATCCTGCGCAAGTTGATCGAGGCGGAACATTTCGAAGGATTTCTGGCGAAGAAATATACCGGCACCAAACGTTTTGGCCTGGATGGCGGGGAATCGCTGATTGCCGCGCTGGAACAGATCATCAAACGCGGCGGCGCGCTGGGCGTAAAGGAAGTCGTGATCGGCATGCCGCATCGCGGGCGGCTGAATGTGTTGACCAGCGTGATGAGCAAGCCCTATCAGGAAGTGTTCCACGAATTTAGCGGCGGTTCATCAACCCCGATGGACGTGCAGGGTTCAGGTGATGTAAAATATCATCTGGGCACATCGGCGGATCGTGAATTTGATGGCAATGTGGTGCATCTGTCGCTGACCGCCAATCCATCGCATCTGGAAGCCGTCGATCCGGTCGTGCTGGGCAAGGCGCGTGCCAAACAGGAATTGCATGGCAACAGCCGCGACGCCGTGCTGCCATTATTGATGCATGGCGATGCCGCGTTCGCCGGACAGGGCATTGTGGCCGAATGTTTTGGTCTTTCCGGCCTCAAGGGGCATCGTACCGGCGGCACCATTCATGTGATCGTCAATAATCAGATTGGCTTTACCACCGCGCCGCACGCCAGCCGTTCATCGCCCTACCCTTCCGATGTGGCGAAAATGGTGATGGCGCCGATTTTCCACGTCAATGGCGATGATCCCGAAGCGGTAGTTTTTGTGGCGCGTCTGGCGACCGAATATCGCATGACGTTCCACAAGGATGTGGTCCTGGATATGTTCTGCTATCGCAGGCACGGGCACAACGAAGGCGATGAGCCTTCGTTCACCCAGCCGCTGATGTACAAACTGATCCGCAATCATCCGACGACGCTGCAACTATATTCCAAACGCCTGATAGGCGAAGGCAGTGTCAGCGAAGACGAATATTCAGCGATGGTGGATAGCTTTCGCACCCATCTTGATGCGCAGTTTGAATCCGCCACCAGTTATAAACCCAACAAGGCCGACTGGCTGGAGGGCAAATGGCAGGGGCTGAATGTTGCCAAGGGCGATGTGCGCCGTGGCGAAACCCATATACAGCCCAGTTGTGTTGCGACCATCGGCAATGCGATTACCACTTATCCCGCCGATCTGAATGTACATCGCACCATTCAGCGGCTGTTGAAAGCCAAGGCAGACATGTTTGCGTCCGGGCAGGGTTTTGACTGGTCAACCGCCGAGGCGATGGCGTTCGGCTCGCTCACACTCGAAGGCTACAAGGTGCGTCTGGTCGGACAGGATTCTGGACGCGGCACCTTCAGCCACCGGCATTCGGTGCTGGTCGATCAGGAAAATGAGCGGCGCTATATTCCGCTGAACCATATTAAGGAAGGTCAGGCGCGTTTTGAAGTGATTGACAGCATGCTGTCCGAAATGGCGGTGCTGGGGTTTGAATATGGCTACACGCTGGCGGAACCCAATGCGCTGGTATTGTGGGAGGCGCAATTTGGTGATTTCGCCAATGGCGCGCAGGTGATCATTGATCAGTTCATTGCAGGCGGCGAAAGCAAATGGCTGCGCATGAGCGGCCTCGTGATGCTGCTGCCGCATGGCTATGAAGGTCAGGGGCCGGAGCATTCTTCTGCGCGGCTGGAACGGTATCTGCAACTGTGCGCCGAAGATAATATTCAGGTCGTGAATTGCACCACGCCCGCCAATTATTTTCATGTGCTGCGCCGGCAATTGCACCGAAATTTCCGCAAGCCGCTGATCATTATGACGCCAAAATCTTTGCTGCGTCACAAGCTGGCGGTATCCAGTACGCCAGAATTTACGCAAGGCTCATCGTTTCATCGCATTCTGTGGGATCTGGCTGAAACCAGCCCGGGAATTTCGCTGAAACTGGCGGCGGACAAGGACATTGAACGGGTCATTCTGTGCAGCGGCAAGGTTTACTACGATCTGTTTGAGGAACGCGAAAAGCGCGGACTGGACAAGGTGCAAATCCTGCGCATTGAACAGCTCTATCCGTTTCCGTCAAACGCGCTGATGCGTGAAGCCGGGCGCTTTCCCAAGGCGAAGTTCATCTGGTGTCAGGAAGAGCCGCGCAATATGGGCGCATGGAGCTTTGTTGATCCGCAAATTGAATGGGTGCTGGGCACCATCAACGCCCCCCATCCGCGACCGCAATATGCAGGGCGATCCGCCACGGCATCGACCGCCACAGGTTTTGGTTCACGCCATGCGCAGGAAACAGCCGCCTTCATGCAGCGCGCACTAACGGATTAAATTAAAGGTTCAAGGATGAAATCGCTATGAGCATGCAAATTCAGGTTCCCGTACTGGGTGAATCCGTCACCGAGGCGACGGTTGCCAAATGGTTCAAGCAACCGGGCGAACCGGTGAATGCCGATGATCCATTATGCGCGCTGGAAACTGACAAGGTGACATTGGAAGTGCCCGCGCCCGCCAATGGTTCGCTTGGCGAAATTCTGGTGCAGGAAGGCGAAACGGTTGAGGTTGGCGCGATCCTCGCATCCTTCGTTGCGGGCGCTGGCGCGGGTGTTGCCAAACCCGTTGTTGCAAAACCGGTGGCCGCTGTTGCCGCACCCGCTGCGGCGCCCAGGGCGCTGGCCATGGGAGAATCTCCGCTGGCGCCATCCGTGCGGCGCATCGCCACTGAATTTCAGATTGATCCGGGTACGGTTGCAGCATCCGGCAAAGATGGGCGCGTCACCAAAGGCGATATGCTGGCCGCCGCTGCCAACCCCGCGCCTGCTGCTGCGAAAACACCGGGCGCACCCGATGCCCGCGAAGAACGTGTGCGCATGAGCCGTCTGCGCAAAACCATCGCCAAGCGTCTGAAAGATGCGCAGAACACCGCCGCCATGCTGACCACATTCAACGAAATCGACATGACCGCCGTGATGGCGATGCGCGATCAGTTCAAGGATGTGTTCTTTACCAAGCACGGCGTGCGGCTTGGTTTCATGGGATTTTTCGTCAAGGCGTGTATTCAGGCATTGCGCGAAATTCCGGCGGTAAACGCCGAAATTGACGGCGAGGATCTGGTTTATAAAAATTATTACAATATCGGCGTGGCTGTCGGCACACCGTCCGGTCTGGTGGTTCCCGTCGTGCGCGATGCGGATATGCTGAGCTTTGCCGGGTTGGAAAAAACCATCAATGCGCTGGGCGTGAAGGCGCGCGACGGCAAGCTGGGGATCAATGATCTGCAGGGCGGCACATTCACCATTTCCAATGGCGGCGTGTACGGATCATTAATGTCCACCCCCATTCTCAATCCGCCGCAGTCCGGCATTCTGGGCATGCACAAAATTCAGGATCGCCCCATCGCCATAAAGGGACAGGTCGTGGTACGGCCTATGATGTATCTGGCGCTTTCCTATGATCACCGCATTATTGACGGGCGCGAGGCGGTTACTTTTCTGGTACGGGTCAAGGAATGCCTGGAAGATCCGCAGCGCCTGCTGCTGGATTTATAATCATGGCTGAAAATTTTGATCTTGTTGTTATCGGCGGCGGCCCCGGCGGCTATATCTGCGCCATCCGCGCGGCGCAGTTGGGCATGCGCGTGGCCTGTGTGGAAAAGCGCGGCGCGCTTGGCGGTACCTGCCTGAATGTTGGCTGCATTCCCTCAAAGGCGCTGCTGCATGCGTCCGAACTGTTCGCGCATACCGCTGATCTGGCGACATTTGGAATTAAAACCGGCAAGGTCAGCCTGGATTTGCCCGCCATGATGGGACACAAGGAAAAAACCGTCAGTGAATTGACCAAAGGCATCGAATTTCTACTCAAGAAAAACAAGGTTACCTATATTGCAGGCACCGCGAAACTGGCTGGACAGGGCCAGGTTGAGGTGCGCCTGATTGAGGGCGGCGCGCAGGTTCTGGTCGCAACGCATATCGTTATCGCCACCGGTTCCGCACCCGCATCCCTGCCCGGCATTGCCATTGACGAGGACCGCATCGTCTCAAGCACCGGCGCGCTGGCGCTGAAAGCCGTACCCAAACATTTGCTTGTGGTGGGCGGCGGCGTGATTGGGCTGGAACTTGGTTCGATCTGGGCGCGGCTGGGCGCGCAGGTCACGGTGGTTGAGTTTCTGGATCATATTATTCCGGGTGCGGACCGTGACGTGGGCAAGAATTTTCAGCGCATGCTGAAAAAGCAGGGCATGGAGTTCAAGCTGTCCACCAAGGTTACAGCCATTGAGAAATCCGCCAAGGGACTGAAGGTCAGTATTGAGGCGGCAACAGGCGGCACGGCGCAAACCCTGGAGGCCGATGTGGCGCTGATCGCGATTGGCCGCAAACCGTATACAGATGATCTGGGACTTGAGACCGCAGGTGTGGCCACCGATCGTGGTATGATTGTCACCGATCCGCATTACCGCACCAATGTCGAGGGCATCTATGCCATTGGCGATGTGATTGCGGGCCCCATGCTGGCGCACAAGGCCGAAGACGAAGGTGTGGCGCTGGCCGAATTGCTGGCGGGAAAGCCGGGACATGTGAATTACGCCGTCATCCCAAGCGTCATCTATACCGCGCCAGAAGTCGCATGGGTCGGCAAAACCGAGGAACAGTTAAAGGCCGAAGGCATCGCTTATAAGGCTGGCAAATTTCCCTTCGCCGCCAATGCGCGGGCCAAGGTTGCGGGCAACACCGAAGGCTTTATCAAGGTTTTGGCGGATGCCGCCAACGACCGGGTACTGGGTGTGCACATGATCGGGCCGGATGTCGGCAACATGATCGGCGAAGCGGCGCTAGCCATGGAGTTTGGCGCCTCCTCTGAGGATATCGCACGCACATGTCACGCCCACCCCACCCTGAGCGAAAGCCTCAAGGAGGCCGCCCTTGCCGTGGAAAATCGCACATTGAATATGTAATTCACGCACTGCCCTGAAATTCTTGGCGGCATAATTTTCTGCAATTATGCTTTCGTGCGGATGCAGGCATTTTCGGGGGAGGAGATATGCCAAAAAATATTATTTTCTGCTTTGATGGGACGAATAACGAACCCAGTGATGCAAAACCCAATCCTGATCCTTTTGATCACAAAAAAGAAAAAGACAGCGGCATTACCAATGTGCTGAAGCTGCATTTAATGTTTGGCGGCAGCCTTGAGAATAGTTTCGGTACACCGCAGCAACAAAGTTTTTACTATCCAGGCGTCGGAACCTATGGCGGAAAATTAAAAAGGCTGCTTAACGCCGCGTTGGCACCTACCGATGGCGACATAGGCACCATCATTGGACGCGCCCGATCTGATCTGCAAAAAATCTATCAGGCGGGCGATGAAATTTATATTTTTGGTTTTAGCCGTGGCGCCGCCATTGCCCGGCGGTTCGCGTCCCTGATTCATAAAGAGCCACAGAATTATATTCAGGTGACACCCGGGGACATGCCCATCAGATTTTTGGGTGTGTTTGATACGGTTGCCTCACTCGGCAATCCAAATCTGGTTGGTGATTTGCCGAAATATGACGTTAAGTTTCAGGGTGGCCATACCATCTCCCCGCTGGTACGAGAAGCATTGCATCTGGTCTCTATCGATGAAAATCGCAAGCCCTTCATGCCGACGCTGATGAATTCGGAAGACAGGGTAACTGAAATCTGGTTCCCCGGCGTTCACTCCGATATCGGTGGCGGCTATAGAATTGATAGCCTGTCTGACGTCACGCTGAATTTTATGATTCAATATATTGAAAGGATGACGATAGTGGGGGTTCCGCTTAGAATCCGCAAGCCAGAAGAAATTCATTATGCCGCACTCGTCGCTAAAAAATATGTCATTGATCATGACGATCTGAAAGTCGAACCTTCTGATCTTGGAATGATCCATAAAAATAACGGCATAGTAGAAACACGCAAAATCAGAGTGCTGAAAAATAACAAACAGGCATCTGATCTGTACCCGTTGATTTATTCAGGCGTAGCGCAGCGGGTAAAGAATTATCCAGACTATAATCACAAAGCGCTGGAAACTTGCGCCCATCGATTGATTGACCGCGACGGGAGCATCAGGCAGGATCTCACAGGAAACGACCGGATCTTTACCGGAATACGTAATTATTCCTGATCCATACTGGCGCCATCAAGAAGAACGAAGGCGACACGGCCCCCTCTGGCTGCCAATAATCGTGTCCTGGACTTCTGATCCGGCTGAATTTAGGGAAAATAATCATCATTTTCTGGCATTTATCGGTTTTTTGAAAAACTCGGACCTATCATTGCATGGCCCTGCAATGGTATTTGAGTGCCTTTAGCAGCCCGTTACAGGAAAGAGTTATGCCCATTACCGGAATGCCCGATTATGACGCCGGGACATTACAGCGCTTACACGCGCAGGACCGCGAAATCGCGGCCGTATTCGCGCGCCACGGCTATGGTTTTGTCGAGCCGCCGATCCTGGAGCCTGCGGAAATTTTTCTGGAGCAATCCGGCGAGGAAATCCGCCGCCGCATCTATGTGTTCAATGACCCCGCCGGCAATGAGCTGTGCCTGCGTCCGGACCTGACCATTCCCACATGCCGCATGTATCTGCGGCAAAATGCAAACGCCGGGGATGAGGCCGCGCGGCTGTGCTATAACGGGCCCGCCTTCCGGTTTCAGCCGCCGGGACGCGATCGGCCCTGTCAGTTTCAGCAGGCTGGCGTCGAATGTCTGGGCGATACGGATTTACCGGGCGCCGACGCCGAGGTGCTGGCGCTGACCATAGAGGCGTTACAGGCCGCCGGGCTGATGCGTTTTGACGTGCAGGTCGGCGATCTGGGCCTGTTTTTTTCGCTGCTGGATCAACTTGCACTTCCACCGCGCTGGCGCGAGCGGCTGAAACATCAGTTCTGGCGGCCAACCGAGTTGCGTGGATTGCTGGCGCGATTGTCTGACAGCAATGGCGAAACGGCCACGCCGGGACGCGCGGCATTTCTGGAAGCCATTGGCAGTCTGGATGGAACCAAGGCCCGTCTGGCGCTGGAAGAGGTGCTGAACATGTCCGGCATACTGACGGCCGGCGGGCGCGACAGCCATGAAATTGCCGAGCGTTTTCTGGATCAGGCGGCGGATGCAAAGACCCCCGGTCTGTCAAAGGAAATTACCGATCTGATTGATGCGTTCCTGCAAATAACCGGATCGCCGCGAAATGCGCTGAGCGAAATCAACGCACTGACCGCTGCTGCTGGAATTGATCTGCGCCAAGCTCAGGCAAGTTTTGAAGAGCGCCTGGAACTGATGGAAAAGCGCGGGCTTGAACCGAACCAGTTTCAATATGTCGCGCAATTTGGCCGCACTTTGGAATATTATACCGGCTTTGTGTTTGACCTGCGGGTGCCGGAAATGGGGGAACACGGACAAATCGCCGGGGGTGGCCGCTATGACGCGCTGCTGCAGCGGTTGGGCGCGTCACGTGATATTCCTGCTATCGGCAGCGCCATCCGCACTGAGTGGCTGTTAGAAGCAATTGAGGCCGCGAAATGAATGTTGAACCCTTAATTATCGGATTGCAAAGCAAGGGCCGCCTGGCCGAGCAGACGCATGATTATCTTGCCGCCAGCGGACTTGCGATCACAGGTGGTCAGGGCCGCGAATATACCGGCCGGATGCGCGGGCTTGATACGGTTGAGATCGTGTTTCTGCAATCCAGTGAGATTCCAGCCCAGCTTGAAGCGGGCAGCATCCATCTTGGCATTACCGGCGAAGATCTGCTGCGCGAAAAAACCCTGGATATGGACGCCTGCATGGCGCTGCTGAAACCGCTGGGCTTTGGCCGCGCCGATCTGGTCGTTGCGGTTCCGCGCGCCTGGATTGATGTGCGCAAAATGGATGACCTGAATGAGGTCTGCACCGATTTTCATCGCCGGCATGGGCGGCGCCTGCGGGTGGCGACAAAATATCTGACGCTGACGCGCAGCTTCTTTGCAGAGCATGGTATTGCTGATTACCGCATTGTGGAAAGCCTGGGCGCAACCGAGGGCGCGCCAAATTCTGGCGCGGCGGAAGCCATTGTGGATATTACATCGACCGGCAGTACGCTGAGCGCCAATCATCTCAAAATACTGGATGACGGGCTTATTCTGCGCAGTCAGGCCTGTCTGGCGGCGTCGCTGACGGCGCGCTGGAGCGATACTGCGCGCGCGGCACTGCGCCAAATTCTGGACATGATGCAGGGGCGCAGTCGTGCAAATGAATTCAAGCAAGTGCAATTTGCATCCGGTGGCAGCAAAAGCATGGCAAAGCTGCTGGCAGGGCTGGAAAAAAATCTTGGCTGCGCCGTGCAACTTGATGGCGCAGGTGGCAGCCTGCATTGCCCGGCTGTTAGCCTGTATGACGTAATGACCCAATTGCGCGATGCCGGATGCAGCCATGTCAGCGTGGCCCAGCTTGAATATATTTTTGAGCCGCAAAACCTGCTGTATAATGATTTCATCACACGGCTGAATGGCCAAGCGTAACACACTATAAAAAACAGGGAGATGGGGCGATGGGCAGAATGGAAGGTAAAGTTGCAACGATCACCGGTTCAGGTTCGGGTATTGCGCGGGCCGCTGCAAATATTTTTGCGCGCGAAGGGGCCAAGGTCGGCATTCTTGAACTGAACGTGGAACTGGGCAAAGCCTGCGAGGCAGAAATTCGCGCGGCGGGCTTTGAGGCCACATTCATTCAGACCGACGTCACCAAAGACGCCAGCGTCAAGGCAGGCATCGACGCAATCGCTGTGAAATATGGCAAACTCAATGTGCTGTTTAATTGCGCGGGCGGCTCCATCGCCGAAGACAATAAAGTCACCGAGGTAGATCTTTCGGTGTGGGATTTCACCATGAATCTCGATCTGAAAGGGCCGTTTCTGTGTTGCCGTCATGGCATACCGCACCTGATCAAGGCGGGCGGCGGCGCCATCGTAAATGTTTCGTCAGCGGCCGCATTGCAGGGCAGCTTTCCAGCGATGGTCTATTCAGCGGCCAAGGGCGGCATTATTTCGTTCACGCGCTCGCTTGCCGGACAGTATTTTCGCGAAAATATCCGCGCCAACGCAATCTGTCCCGGTGTCATTATGACTGACCGGGTAAAGAGCCGCTTTGGCGCCAATCTAAAGGGTGCCAACAGCGACCAATCAAAAGCGATCAGCGCATTGGGCATGTCACGTTACCCGTTTGGCGTTGGTGAACCCGAAGATATCGCGAATATCGCACTGTTTCTGGCATCGGATGAATCGCGCATGATCAATGGCACGAGTGTTGCGGCCGAAGGCGGCATGTCGGCATATTAGCGCATAAATTGCCACGACTGATCAGCCTGTGATGGCAGAGAAATTCATCCCAGAAAACGAAGCGCAGGTGCGCGATATTGTTGGATGGGCACTGAATACGCAAACTTCGCTGCGCATTCACGGCCATGACAGCAAGTCGGGCCTGGGCTCGCCAATCACTGCCACCCATACAATTGATCTTTCCCGGCTGGATGGAATAATTTCCTATGCGCCGGAAGAACTGGTGTTGACAGCGCGGGCTGGAACGCCAATAGCAGCGATTACCACACTGCTGCGCGAACACCGCCAGCATCTGGCGTTTGAACCGCCCGGATGGGGTCCGCACTTTGGTTCGGACGCGGGACGCGGGACGCTTGGGGGCGTACTTTCCAGCAATGCCTCTGGTCCGCGCAGGTTCAGGATCGGCGCGGCGCGCGATCACTTTCTTGGTTTTACCGCCATTAACGGGCGCGGCGAAAGTTTTAAGGCGGGTGGCAAGGTGGTGAAAAATGTCACTGGATATGATCTGCCGAAACTGTTTGCGGGCGCCTATGGCACGCTTGGCATTTTGACCGAAGTGACGCTAAAAACCATGCCTGCCCCGGCGGATAGCGCCACACTTGTGGTGCGCGATTTACGCGATGATGCGGGCCTGGCGGCACTGCGCAAGGCGGCGGCAAGCACGCTGGAATTATCCGGTCTGGCGCATATCCCGGCCAGCCTGAGGGGTGACCGGGCGCAAACCCTGTTCCGTCTGGAAGGCCCGATTGCCGCCGTGACGGATCGTCTTAACCGGCTGAAATCCCTGTTACAGGGCACAGGCGAATTCGAAACTCCGGGCGCGGATGCGGCAACAGCAATTTGGCGGCGGGTGCGCGATGCGGAATTTTTCGTCGGAGATCCGCTGCCATTGTGGCGGCTGTCGGTGCCACCACAACAGGGTGCGATGGTGGCTGCGCTAACTGGCGCGAAGAAATATTATTTTGACTGGACAGGTGGATTGATCTGGCTGCTAAGCGATGATGCGCCGCGCGTGCGTGAGGCGGTGCAAAAAACCGGCGGTCACGCCACCCTGTTTCGCGCGTCGCTATACATGCGCCAGAGCGTGCCGGTGTTTCAACCACAGGCGCCGACATTGGTGGCGCTGGAGAAACGTGTGCGCGAAAGTTTTGATCCCGCCCGGATTTTCAATCCGGGAGTGGCATAGCCGGAACTGATCACCAAACCATGCGATAGATCACCGCAGTCGGCAGCGCGGTTTTCGCCCTTGCGCAGGCAATTTTCAAGGCGGGTAGAACCATCTCAGGCGTACCTGAAACCCCACCCATTTCTTCGGCGTGAATGCCTCCGCTCAAAAACAGGGTGGGCATTCCAGCGGAGTGCGCGCCGAAAATATCCGTATACAGACCATCTCCGATGGCCAGAACCCGTGATGGCGTAACGGCGCGTCCCAGAATTTTCTGCATGGCGTCCAGGCACATGCTGTAAACGCCGGGAAAAGGCTTGCCAAAAAATGTCACCGCGCCGCCCATCGCCGCATAGGTACGCGCCACCGCGCCCGCGCAATAAATCTGTTTTCCGCCACGCATCACCACATCATCGGGATTGGCGCACAGCATCGGCAGCGACCGCGCCAGCAATTCACGCAGCAGGTCGCGATAATCTTCCGGGGTTTGCGTTTCATCATCATACAGGCCGGTACACAGGGCAAACTGGCTGTTGGCAACGGTGCCGCATTCGACATCCAGCCCTTCCAGCAGGGGCAGATCGCGGTCCGGCCCGATATGCAGCAGGCTGGCGCCATAATATCCGCCGGCAATCGCTGTGCGGGTGGCGTCGCCAGACGTGATCAGCCGGTCATAATGACCATCCGGCCCATGTACATAACCAAATCCGGCCAGATGATGCGCAACCAACGGCGAAGGGCGTGGCGCATTGGACAGCAGCACCACCGGTTTTCCCAGGTCACGCAGCCGGCGCAGGCAATCCGCCACGCCGGGATAGGGCGCGACGCCATCATGCAAAACCCCCCAGACATCACAGATAAAGCCGTCATATTGGTCTTGTCCGGCGCCATCATCAGGGCCCACAAGATCACGCATGCAGGACAACATTTTCACGTGACTGTCAGACGATGGATTATTGATATTTTCTCTGGCCATCCCGATGAGATAAAGCGGCCAAGGCCCGAGTGCAAACTAATTTGCTGCGATTTTGGCTTCAGGCACTGTTGCGACCTGCAATTCCTCCGGGCCGCGTGATCGGCGTGGCTCACCAAACAGATAGCCCTGGCCGAAATCCAGTTCATATTCCAGCAGGCCAACAACGGTTGCCTCTTCCTCAATTTTTTCAGCGATCAGATCGATGCCAAAGCGGCGCATCGCCAGCTTTATCTCGCTGGACAGGAACCGCGATCGCGCCTGCTTCATCCCCGTCAGCAATGTGGAAGCTGGCACCTTGATGTAAGCGAAATGGCGACCGGATAATTCTTCCAGATCAATATCAAGATGGTTGAGATTATCCATGGAAAAGCGATAACCCTGTCTGGCCAGGCGGCCCAGTTGACGCCATTCCAATGCCGTGTTTTCTTCAACCGTAGCCTGGGAAAATTCGAAAATCATGGAGCCAGCCAGATCTTTATTCTGTTCCATGAAATCAACGAATTGCGGGAAAAATCCCTGGTCGCGCAAAGAATGCGCAGAAATATTGCAGAAAATTTTCACGCCCCGGTTACGGCTGTGCAATCGACGAACCAGTTGCACACAGCGCAGCAGCAGGAAATTATCAATCGTTGAAACAATTCCGGCCGCTTCGGCCACGCCGATATACTGACCCGGCTCAATCAAAGTGCCATCGATATTGCGCAAACGCGAATAGCCTTCGTAGGATCGTATTTTGCGTTGTGGCAGGCTGACGATGGGTTGCAGATACAGATCAATGCGGTTTTCTTCCAGCGCCTCATTCAACGCCAATAGCGAAATCTCGTTTTTGCTGTTGCCATTGCGCGAATTTTGCGCCTGAAGATTTCCGGCCACAGGTACGATGCTGGTTTGACCGGTTACATCCGATGTCACGCGCTTTTCTGCAAGCCGGTGTAATAAACCTTCCAGCACCCGCATCTCATTGACGATTTCCTTGTTGGATTTCAGATCCAGCGCGTCAAACATTTCGGTAAGATGATTGGTCTCGCGTCTGGCCTGCTCAATATCCAGAAGCAGCGCCTTTTGACCTTTGATAAGTCCGGACAGCCTGCGGTTCATACTGCGCGCTTCATGCTGCGCATCCATGCGACTGTGTATCAGGCCGCATAATAAGAACGCGTTCATGCCAAGAGCTGTCGAAACAAAGCCGGATATTCCCGTAATCACGGGCAGCAATATTACCAGCAGGATGCAGATAATTGCGTAGGAACCGGTTATCAACATATTCGGAAGAGATTTCATGATAGCTATTCGCGCCCCATTATCAGGGCGCGGCCTCGCCCCTTGAACTGCTGTTAAGCCATTCTTTCCAAATAGCGTTGATATATGGTTAATCTTAATAAATTGAGTGATGCGGAGGGATAATGCGGCAATTAGTCATGGCGGCAATACAGATGGCCTGTACCCCGGATCGGGCGCGCAATATTGCCGCAGCCGATACGCTGGTGCGCGCCGCCGCATCAGCAGGAGCAAGGCTTATTCTGTTACCGGAATTATTTGAAACCCCCTATTTCTGTAAGGATATGGACCCTGCCCATCTGGCGCAGGCGCGCCGCCTGGAAGATAATCCCGCTATTTCCCACATGCGCGGACTTGCCGCTGAATTGGGGGTGGTTCTGCCAGTCAGCTTTTTTGAGCAGGCCGATAATATCTGCTTTAACAGCCTGGCCATGATCGACGCGGATGGGGAGGTTCTGGGGATTTACCGGAAATCACACATTCCTGACGGCCCGGGCTATAGCGAGAAATATTACTTTGCGCCCGGTGACACCGGATTTTGCGTCTGGAACACACGGATAGGGCGCGTGGGTGCGGCCATATGTTGGGATCAGTGGTTTCCAGAGGCCGCCCGCATACTGGCGCTGCGCGGTGCAGAGGTTATCTGTTATCCCACCGCCATTGGTTCAGAACCGCACGATCCAACCATTGATTCGCGCGACCATTGGCGCCGCGTCATGCAGGGCCACGCGGCCGCCAATATGATCCCGGTGATTGCTGCAAACCGGATCGGCCATGAACAGGGTGCAAGCTGCGCCATAAATTTTTACGGCTCATCCTTTATTACCGACAATTTCGGTGCGATGGCCGCTGAATTCGGGCGCGAGGACAGCGGTTTTTTGATATCAACTATTGATTTGGCGACCTGCGAACGGCAAAGACGTGAATGGGGGCTGTACCGCGACCGTCGTCCCTCGTTATATTCGGACTTGCTGTCCCTGAACGGAAGGATATCCTGATGCATATGCTGCTATATATTATCGGCGGCTTTATGATGGTGCTGGGTCTTGGCTCTCTCGTGGTGCAGGATCCGGGCAAGGGATTGACATTTCTTATCATTCTTGTGCTGGTAGTTCTGGTGGCGGCGGCTGTCGTGCGGGCAGATGATCGCTTGCCGCCAACGTCCGGGGGGGAATAGAAAACCGGCTTTCTGGATATTCGAAACATCCTCATTTTGTCATTTTGATCTGTTTTTTGTGATGTATCAGGAGCATGCCCATGCATATAGGAATTTTGACCGGCGGCGGCGATGTGCCGGGCCTGAACCCCTGCATCAAATCGGTGACGCGACAGGCACTACGGCTGGGCTGGCAGGTAACCGGGTTTCGACGGGGCTGGGCCGGGCCGCTTTCGTTCAACCCGGATGACCCGGATAGTGCAAAAGAGTGGCTAGTGCCGCTGAATGCCAATGTGGTGCGCACGATTGATCGTAGCGGCGGCACAATCCTGCATACGTCCCGCACCAACCCCGGCAAGGTCAAAACAACGGAAGTACCGGCATTTATCGATATCAGCAAACTTCCCGCCAATAAGGATGGCACCATTGATTGCACCAAACATGTTCTGAAGGTGCTGGAGCATTTGAAAATTGACGCGCTGGTGCCAATTGGCGGCGACGACACCCTGTCCTACGCTGCCCGGCTGGGACGCGAAGGCGTGCGCGTGATGTCCGTACCAAAGACTATGGACAACGATGTATTCGGGACAGATTATTGCATCGGGTTTTCCACCGCCGTCAGCCGATCGGTTGAATTCATCACCGCACTTCGCACACCAACAGGCAGCCACGAACGCATCGCGGTCATCGAACTGTTTGGACGCAACTCAGGAGAAACCGCACTGATATCGGGTTTCCTGGCAGATGCCGATCGCGTGGCAATTCCTGAATGCGCAATCGATATTGACCGGCTGGCCAGCCAGATAGTCGCCGACAGGGCCGCAAACCCCTCCAACTATGCATTAGTCGTGGTTTCGGAAGGCGCCATCATACATGGCGGTGATGTGATAGAGCGTGGCGAGGCCGATGCCTATGGTCACCGCAAACTGGGTGGAATTGGCGAGATCATCGGAGAAGAATTAAAACGCCGCACTGGCATCAATATCATCAGTCAGTCGCTGGCCTATCTGATGCGCGCCGGCAGCCCGGACGCGCTTGATCGCATGGTCGCGGCAAGTTACGGGGCAATGGCCGTACAATTACTGGCAGACGGCGAGCAGGGCAAGATGATGGCCATTCGCGATGGAAATTACACCACGGTTCCTGTGGGCACCTGCATTGAGGGCGAACGACGGGTAGATGTCGGCGCACTGTACGACACAGATGAATATCGCCCGCAAATTGCCCATGTCCGGGGCAAACCCATGTTCCTCTATTGATTAAATTTATAGAGAGCTCTCAGCCTAAATATTTACATAATAATTACATTGTGCATCGTGTCCGTTCATGGCACGAAACCATCCTCGGCTTATTCTGTAAGCTTGGATAGTATGGAAATTCCCAGGTGGCGTATTTACAATTCGCAAAAAGGACTCATCCGCGTATCTCTCGCGTCGGGTTTTGGGCCAACCTAGTAGGCACCGCCATTTTTGTTCTGGCGGTTGCGGCCTGTTCTGAGCCAGCCCCAGAGGTTAAAACTTCAGAAAAACCCGAAATCGTCATTACAAAAGACGTTGCCACAAAAGACGTTGCCCCGCCAGAGCCGGTAACAATCGTCCATACTGCCCCCACAGTGTATGGAAGTTATCTGGCCGGCGTTCATGCGCGTTCATTGAATGACAGTGCCGCAGGCGTTCGTTTTATGGATCAGGTTCTGCAACTGGATTCAAAAAACTCCGATGTTCTGCATACGGCCTTTTTGTTGAAATTGCAGGATGGCGCGGTGGCTAATGCCGTAGCGCTGGCCCCGCAACTGCGCGAGGCAAACCTTGACAATCACCTGATTGATCTGGCCCTGATCAGCGATGCCTTCAAAAAACGTGATTTTGCGACGGCCAAAAAGTTGATTGCCACCCTTGACAAAAAGGGGCTTGGCGAATTGCTGCAACCCCTTCTGGGCGCGTGGGCAGAGGTGGGACTTGGCAATATGGATGTTGCACTTGCCGGGCTGGAACCATTATCAAAGCGCAAATCATTCCAGCCATTCTACGCATTCCATCGCGCGCTGGTAGCATCAATTGCAAAACGCGATAAGCTGGCCGAACAATATTTCACGGAATTACTGGGTGAGAATGGCAATAGTTCAATCCGCGCGGCGCAGGCATTCGGGCAGTATCTCGAAACGCGTGATCAGTAT
This sequence comes from uncultured Alphaproteobacteria bacterium, assembly GCA_947085295.1. Taxonomy (GTDB): domain Bacteria; phylum Pseudomonadota; class Alphaproteobacteria; order UBA11222; family UBA11222; genus UBA11222. Next base: position 20,288 of record CAMTVX010000040.1, read on the forward strand.
CCCCGTGCGGCAGAGGTTTATCGTGGGCTTCAACGCCCTGATCAACCGCACCCGATTCTGGTCGCTGCACTGGCGAATAATGCGGCAAAAAATCCCGCGCGATTATTGATCGGCAATGCAGAAGAAGGCGCCGCAGAAGTTCTGTATGGTTTGAGTAGCATTCTTATCCAGGAAAACGGGCCAAACCCCCTACCCCAGATTTACCTTCGTCTTGCGGTATATATTAATCCCGATTTTGAAGAAGCCAATCTGCTTTTGGCAGGCGTGCTGGAGGGGCTGCAAAGGTACGACGAAGCTATACTGATGTATTCCAGTTTGCCGGAAAGCTCTGCGCAATTTGAAACAGCCCGCATTCAAATGGCGCTAAATGAAGATCAGGCCGGCCGCCCGGAAAAGGCTGTCGAGGAACTGAAAAATTATATTGCGAAATATCCGGATCGGTCTGATCGCGCCTTGGTGACGCTTGCCGATACGCTGCGCAATCATAAAAAATATAACGAAGCGATCCCGGTCTACGACAAGGTCATTTCCCGACTTGGCGAGATCAAGCCACATCACTGGCCGATACTTTATGCGCGCGGCATGACGCTGGAGCGCGCGGGAAACTGGCCGCTGGCAGAAAGCGATTTGCTGCGCGCGCTGGAACTGGCGCCGGACCAGCCAAGCGTACTGAATTATCTGGCCTATTCCTGGATTGATAAGGGCCTCAATATTGAGCGCGCTAAAACCATGATTGAAAGCGCCGCAAGACAGCGCCCGGAAGATGGCGCTATCATTGACAGTCTTGGCTGGATTCAATACCGCATCGGCGAGCATCAAAATGCCGTTGAAACGCTGGAAACCGCCATTCGGCTACTGCCTCAAGACGCCGTGATCAACGATCATCTGGGGGATGCCTATTGGCGTGTCGGGCGCAAACTCGAAGCGCAATTCCAATGGCAGCGGGCGTTATCGTTTGATCCCGAACCCGATGTCAAACGCGCCATTGAAAAGAAACTGCAATCCGGCATGGACGGTAACGTACCCCCCCACAAAAAGTAGTAACAAGTGCGCAAAAATCCCGAACAAAATCACATTACAGCCCCTGCAAAATTGAACCTGTTTCTACATGTTCTGGGGCAAGATCCTGATGGCTATCACCAGATAGAAAGTCTCGTAGTCTTTACACAATTTGGTGACCGACTGGAGGTGCAAGAAGGGCACACAATTTCGCTCGAGGTTGAGGGGCCATTCGCGGACCAATGCGGTCCTCTGGAAAACAATCTGGTTCTAAAAGCGGCGAATGCGCTTGCGGCGCTAGCACCCGGCCATGTTGGAGCTACACTGAAACTGTATAAATATTTACCCCCTGCCAGCGGGCTTGGTGGTGGATCATCAGATGCGGCGGCGGCAATTAAATTATTGATCCCGTTCTGGAATTTGCAGATCGAAGATAAAGCGATTGCCGAACTGGCGTTAAGCCTGGGCGCGGATGTGCCGGCATGTTTGCGCCAGCGACCGGCGATTATGCGTGGTATTGGGGAACTGCTAAGTGCCGCCCCTTTATTTCCCGGCTGTTATGTCCTGTTGGTTAATCCACGTATTTCACTTTCTACCAGGGATGTGTTTGAAAAACTTGGTGGGCGTTTCAGCAAGCCTGCACAGCGGTTTCCACGTCAAATTTCCAGCGCAAAAAAACTGGCCCGGCAACTGGGCGCGAGGGGAAATGATTTACAAAAACCCGCCATCGAACTTGTGCCGGAAATTCAAACGATCCTGGACGCGCTGGCCAGACAAAAAGAATGCATGCTGTCCCGCATGTCCGGCAGTGGCGCCACATGTTTTGGATTATTTGCCAACGCGGACGAATTGGCTGCCGCTGCACTTGCGATAAGGCGTGAGCACCCCGATTACTGGCTGGCGCAAACCCGCTTCGCATAACGGCGATTACGCCAGATCGCGCGAGCGACGGGTTGCCGCAAGCACCGCTTCATCCATCAGGCTCTGCAATCCAGCGGGGCGCATCAATACATCAAGGGCCGCTGCTGTCGTACCACCCGGGCTGGTGACATTTTCCCGCAATACGGACGCAGGCTGATCGGATTGCGCGGCCAATGCGCCCGCGCCACTAACCGTTGTCAATGCCAGACGATAGGCGAGCGTCGCATCAAGGCCTGCCTCCTCGCCCGCTTTCGCGAGTGTTTCGATCAGTAAAAATACATAAGCCGGGCCGCTGCCGGACACCGCTGTCACCGCATCCATCAACGCCTCATCGGCAATCCATGCAACATCGCCCACGGCGCCTAGCAGATCTGTCGCCAAAGCCTTCTGTGGGTCCGAAACATGCGCATTGGCACACAAGACGCTCATGCCCTGCCCGATGGCCGCAGGCGTATTTGGCATGGCCCGCACGATGGGCGCGCCCGCAAAAACCTGCTCAAAGAAACGGATGGGTTTACCAGCAGCTATGGACAGCACCATCGCGCCATCCTGGGCTAGTGGTATGAACTGGGGCAACACATCCTGCATCGCCTGCGGTTTCACCGCCAGAACCAGCACCGCGACATCCGCTACCTCCGCCATTTGCGGATTAAGCCTGATCGCAGTTGCATTGGTTAGAGACAATAATCCGGCGCTGGGCGCAGGTTCAAAAACAACAACCTGGCCGGCCGGAACGCCCCGGCCAAGCCAGCCGCGCAGCAAAGCATCACCCATCTTGCCGGCACCTATCAGCACCAGCGTACCGGTAAAAGATACAGCCGCGTCAGAAGAAAGTGTGCTCACGCTTCTCCCATAGTTTCCATCATGCAGGCGTTTACTGCCTCACCCGCAGGCATGCCGCCCCATAATACATATTGTAGCGCGGGAAAAAACATCTCGCAGGCTTCCAGCGCCAGATCGATTATATCCTCGGCCTGCCCGGAAGACATTTCCGAGCCGCGCATGGGCACGCCATAGCGGAACATCACCGCACGTTCTTCTTCCCACCAGTCGAAATGCCCAAGCCAGTTGCGCGCATTGATTAATGCCAGCAGATGAAACACTTCGCTCTGGCGTGCCTCCGGCACCCTGGCCTCAAACATCAGGGTCAATTGCACGGCATCGCAATCGGTCAGGTAGTTAAAGCCAAGACGGAAATCCGTCCATTTACCGCCGCTGAACAATGTCAGCTCTACATCCGATTCCCGCTCATAGGGCCAGTCCCTGGCGGCGGTAATCTGTTCAATCATATCGATAGGATTGGTGTTTTGTTCTATCGTGGCGAAGGTATCAAAGGCCGGACTGTTGCTGCCCATGTGCGGCTCCCCTTTGTCAGACGGATATGTCATCGAACCGGTCCAGATTTGGTAGCCGAAGCAGTGACTACCACAAGGGAGTGTAGCTTGCCATAATTGCGCCGTCCATGCCGCAATTGCCAAAAAAGACAAAAGTCTGTGGAAATCTTATCGGGGACAGGGATTTGCCCCGCTCAGCTACCCGCCACCCGGCGGGTATGCCCGGCCCAATGTGGTTCGCGCAGTTCCTTGCGTTTGATCTTGCCAACCGGCGTTTTAGGCAGCGCTTCCTTGCGCAGGATGACCTGTCCGGGTTTTTTATACGAACCCAGGGCTTCGGCGCAAAGTCTGGTGATTTCTTCCTCGCTGACCGGCAATGCATTGGTAACGCATACCGCCAGCGGCGTCTCGCCCCATTTGGCGTGCGGAATGCCCACCACCGCGACCTCGATAATCGCGGGATGATTCGCGATGACATTTTCCAGCTCGGCCGGCCAGATATTATAGCCGCCGGAAATGATCATGTCGTCGGCGCGGTCGAGCACATAGAGATAGCCATTATGATCCAGCCTGCCAATGTCGCCGGTCTTTATCCAGCCATTGATAACGCGCTCGGCGGTCGCCTCCGGGTTGTTCCAGAAGCCGGTCATCTGGCCATCCGTCTTGCACACGATCTCACCCGGATCGCCCAGCGGCACAGGCTTGTTATCCTCGTCCCAGATTTCGAGTTCGGCAAATGGCAGCGGCATGCCACAGGCGCGCAGCGGCGTAGAGCCTTCAATCTCGGCGAACCATTGCCGGGGTCCCATCATCGCAACCGGCAGCGCTTCGGTCTGGCCGTAAAGCTGATACAGCGCGTCACCGAAAATCGCGCGGGCGCGCAGCGCGGTGTCGTCGGAAATCGGCGCAGCCGCGACCTGGATACATTTCAGCCTTGACCAGTCGCGCGGCCCCAGATCGGGCGTATTGACAATCGCATTGGCCATGGTTGGCACCATGAACATATAACCGATGCCTTCGCGTTCCATCAGATCGACCGTGCCGCGCGCATCAAAATGATCCAGCAGCACGTTACATCCGCCGCCCAGAAACACTGGCAAAAACAGATAGCCGGAGCCATGCGAGATCGGCCCGACATGCAGGCATTTATCGCCCGGCTCCACCGGTGGCGCCAGATAGAACCAGTTGCGCGCCGTATCCAGCCAGGCCTTGTGGGTATAGGAAACGCCTTTGCTTTTGCCGGTAGTGCCGCCAGTATGGCGGATGATGTAATTGTCGTCAGGCCTGATAGTCAGATCGGGATCCACACTGGATTGCCGGGCCAGCCACGGTTCATAAGTGTCATCGCGCACAATGACATGCTGCATGTCCGGCAGCTCAGCCTGAATGCCTTCAAGTTCATGGGCATATTGCGCCATGACCAGCACTGCGCGGCAATTGGTATGGCCCAGCATATGCACATGCGCCTCACGGGTATTGCGCGGATACATCGGCACACGGACAATATTGGCAATGGCCCCGGCCAGATAAAAATCCGCCGCCTCAATACAATTATCTTCCAGCACACCTACCCGGTCGCCCGGTTTAATCCCCAGCGCCAGCAGCCCATTGGCCAGCCGCACGCCGCGTTCCCAGGCCTGATCAAAGGTTAACCGGCGATCGCCCGCCACAATCGCTTCACGCTTGCCGTTAAACCATACCGTGCGGCGCATCAAGGTGCGGACATCCATGGCGTTCTCTCCCTTTATGTATTTGCAGGGGATAATGCCGTGTGGGACAAGGCCGGTCAATTACTCGAATATGGCCGACAGCCTTCCTAAAACCTCTTCGACGACAGCATCAGGCGCCCGTTCGCTGAATTTGCCATTTCGCGCTTTTAGATCCAGTGCGCGCATCTGGTTGACCAGGACGACACCCTGCGCATTTGTGCCGGAGCCGGTCAGCGGGACAGCGAAGCCCCGGTCACGGGCGAACCCGCCGCCTTGTGTGATCGGACAGACAAATTGGGTTCCAAGCTGGTTAAAGTCGCGGCTTGAGACGACCAGCACATAGCGCGCGCCCTGTTGTTCGCTGCCCTTCACGGGCGCCAGATCGCAATGATAAATATCCCCCCGGGAAATGCCGCCTCGCGTCATCGGGCTAAATAACCTCGTTCCCGGCAGGGCCATCGTTCAGCCACGCGGCATCTTCGGCCGAACGCTTTGCTTCCCCATCGCATTGCGCGATGAGATCGGCCAGACGGAATTTCGGCCGGGTTTGTGGCGTGGCGACCAGCGCGCCATCTGATACCGAAACGTCAAGGGAGGACAATGCTGTAAGCCCCAATGCTTCCAGCAGCGATTTGGGGATCGGGAACATCACCGAGCCACCCACTTTGCGAAGCTTGATCCTGTGCATAGCCGATCTCCATATTATATTCAGATATAACATCAAGGCTGTGGCATTACAAGCGCCAAAACGCGCTTGACAGGGCTCCGTTAAATTATGATCATAAATTAAAAGATGAGCTCCGCGCGCTTAAAAACAACGTGCAACGCAACACAAGGGAGAGAGCCATGATACCCAGAGGCGCTATTTCGGCTGACAGCCACGTGTCTGAGCCGCCGCACTGCTACGTTGATTTTATTGATCCAAAATATCGCGACGATGCGCCGCGTATCGAAACCCTGCCGGATGGGTCCGAGCATTATGTGATCAAGGATCTCAAGCGCAATGTGCCGCTGGCATTGCTGGATGGCGCGGGCTATTCGATCCCGGACCGAAAGGCCCGCGTCGGCAAGATCAAATTCGCGGACACCCGTCTTGCGGGCTGGAACGCCAAGGCGCGCGAGGCCGATCAGATTCGCGATGGCATTGCCGCCGAAGTGCTGTACGCATCGGTGGGCATGGCGCTGTGCACGCACCCCGACCCGGATTACAAGAACGCCTGCATGCAGGCCTATAACCGCTGGCTGGAAACTTTTTGTGGGGGCCTGCCAGACCGGCTGTTCGGGCTGGCGATGACAGCGGTGATGTCGGTGGATAGCGCGATTGAAGATTTCCGCCGCGCCAAGGCGATGGGCTTTGTCGGCATGATGATGCCAGGCGAGCCGGTGCACGAGGATTATGACCATCCGTCTTATGACGCACTGTGGGAATGCGCCGCTGATCTGGGCATGCCGATCTGCTTTCATATTCTGACATCGAAATCGGGCGGCATGTCGCGTAAAAGCAATCCGATTCGCGGCCATTCGATGAACAGCTTTATGACCATCATCCGCGCGGTGCAGGATGTGATCGGCATGATGGTTCTGGGCGGGGTGTTTGAGCGGCACCCGAAACTGAAACTGGTCTGCGCCGAGGGGGATGCGGGCTGGATGCCGCATTATATGTACCGCATGGACCATGCGGCGAATTTCAATTTTGTCGGCGGGCTTGTGCGTGGATTATCCAAATCGCCCAGCGAATATCTGAAAAGCAATGTGTGGATGACCTTTCAGGATGACTGGATCGCGTTTGAAACCGCGCATCTGCTGAATGACAAGCAGTTGATCTGGGCCAATGATTTTCCGCATACGGATTCAACCTGGCCAAGGTCACAGGAATTGCTGTCGCAACATGCAAGCAAATTGACCGAGGCACAGCGTCAGGGCATCATGCGCGACAATGTGGCCGCACTGTTCAACCTGCCCGCCGGAAATGAAAGCTGGCAGATGAACAAGATGGCAGCGGAGTAGGAGCAGCGGCGATTGATTTTAACGCGATGTCATCCTGAGCGCAGCGAAGGATGACAAAAAGAATTATTATTTTGAAGGAGAGCACTATGATCCCTCAGGGCACAATTTCCGCCGACAGTCATATTGTCGAGCCGCCAAACTGTTATGTGGATTTTATTGATCCGAAATATCGCGAGACCGCGCCGCGCGTAGTCAAGCGTGAAGACGGCGCCGATGTCTATATTGTGGACGGCATGCGCAAGACCGCGCCCATCGGTTTTATCGATGGGGCCGGACGCACCGTGGCCGAACGCGCCAAGCGCGCCCAGGCGATGCAGTGGGACGAAGTCCGCGCAGGTGGTTATGACGGCAAGGCGCGCGCCGCTGATCAGGACCGCGACGGCATTGCCGCCGAAATCATCTATGCCTCGCTGGGCATGGCGCTGTGTACCCATCGCAACATGGATTACAAGGACGCCAGCATGCAGGCCTATAATCGCTGGCTGCAAAGCTTCTGCGCGGATTCACCCAACCGGCTGTTTGGTCTTGCCATGACAGCGGTGCGCGACGTGGACAGCGCCATCGAAGATTTCCGCCGCGCCAAGGAAATGGGCATGGTCGGCATGATGATGCCGGGCAATCCGGGCTATGAAGACTATGATCACCCCGATTATGACGCGCTATGGCAATGCGCCACCGATCTGGGCCTGCCGGTGTGTTTTCACATTCTGACAGCGCGCGGTGGCGGCATTTATGAAAAACCCCGTGGCCACGCCATCAACACTTTTCTTGGTATTATTCGCGCGGTGCAGGATGTGGTCGGCACAATGGTGCTGGGCGGCGTGTTTGAGCGCAATCCTAAACTGAAACTGGTTTGCGCCGAGGGTGATGCGGGCTGGATGCCGCATTACCGCTATCGCATGGACCATGCCGCGTTCAATCATGCGCAAAATGGAATCATCCGTGGGCTGAGCAAACTTCCCAGCGAATATCTGAAGAGCAATGTGTGGATGACCTTCCAGGATGACTGGGTGGCGTTTCAGTCGGTGGCAGCAGGGATGATGGATCATTCGCAATTGCTGTGGGCCAATGATTTTCCGCATACGGATTCAACCTGGCCGCGATCGCAATCGCTGCTGGAACAACACACCGGAAAGCTGAGCGAGGCGCAACGTCAGGCCATCATGCGCGACAATGTGGCAGGCGTGTTCAACCTGCCAGCGGGCAAGTTGTCCTGGCAAATGCAAAAGCAGGCGGCGGAGTAGGGTTGTAATTTATTGCTACCACACATCAGGCGCATCAACCGGTAAGTGAAGCGCCTGATGTAGGAACATCAAAAAACTGCTTACTTCCTCAGAGCATCGCGAATTTCACCAAGCAGCACCTCAACCCTGTCGGGGGCTGCCGGGGCAGCAGCTTCTGCCTTGACCATTTTTTCTTTCAGTTCATTCAGGTACTTTACGAGAAGGAACACCACAAACGCCACGATCAAAAACTTGATGATGGCGTTAATAAACAGGCCATACATAATGAGGGGCGCACCAGCTTTTCTAGCCGCATCCAGTGACTCGTATCCGCCCATCGAAAGATCGAAATAATAGTTCGAGAAATCGACGCCACCGATAAAGATACCAATGACCGGATTAATCACGTCGCTGACCAGTGACGCGACAATGGCCGTGAAAGCCGCGCCAATGATAATGCCGACAGCCATATCGACGACATTGCCTCTGGCAATAAATGTTTTGAATTCGTCCAGCATAAACAAAGAACTCCAGATTTTAGGATATCACCAATCCGGCAAGACTAAACCCGTTTGGATCAATCTTGCCGAATATCGATTTCAAAGGCGCAGTATGGACAATGCAACCCCAAGAAACTTTCGTGGAGCATGGCCGCCGCGCCCCACGGCAGGCGATTGCGAGAATCGCCTGCCGGACAAACTGATCTCAAAAGATGTCCAGACTATCCGAAGGTAAACAAGACCTATCGCGGCGCCATGCGGATGGCGCCATCCAGACGGATGCTTTCGCCGTTCAGCATTTCATTTTCGCAGATGTGACGCGCCAGACGGGCATATTCGTTGGGGTTGCCAAGGCGTGACGGAAACGGCACCTGCGCGCCCAATGCCTTTTTCACATTTTCCGGCGCACCGGCCAGCAGCGGCGTATTAAAAATACCCGGCAGAATGGTGACGCAGCGAATGCCTTCCTGCGCCAGATCGCGCGCGATGGGCAGGGTCATGCCGACCACGCCATTTTTGGAAGCGGAATAGGCGGCCTGTCCGACCTGCCCGTCTTCAGCGGCAACCGATGCCGTGTTGATGATCACACCGCGTTCGCCATCTTCCATGATCGGGTCCAGGCTCATCATGCCTGCAGCCGACTTGGCGATGCAGCGGAAGGTGCCGACCAGATTGATCTGGATGATCGTATCGAAGCGATCAATGGGATGCGACAGAATGGCGCCCGCATTTTTCTTGTCGCGAGATGCGGTTTTCATGGCGATGCCGGTACCCGCGCAATTGATCAGAATGCGTTCCTGGCCGATGGCGGCGCGCGATTTAACAAAGCCTGCAACGACGCTGGCTTCATCGGTCACATTGACATTGCAGAACACGCCGCCGATTTCTTTGGCGACTTTTTCGCCACGTTCGGCGTTCATATCGAACAGCGCCACCTTGACGCCCTGCGACGCCAGTTCACGCGCTGTTGCCTCGCCCAGGCCCGATGCGCCGCCAGTGATGATTGCTGAAATTTTGTTGCTAAGGTCCATGGGACGCTCCCTGCTGATATTGGTTTTTGATGCCCCGTTTGTAGCGCATAGCAGGAAAAATTGGAACATTACTTGTCCAGACAAGCCCCAATAGCTATATTGCGGGGATGGAGATACATGACCCCGGTATTCACCTGCCTGCGACCATCGCGCGCAACGAAAAGGCCGTGCGTGGGCGGTTCTGGCCCAAGCTGCGCCGTTCGCTGGCACATGTCCCGTTCGCACCAGATCTGATGGCGGCCTATTATTGCGCAATGGATCCGCACACCCCCACCAGGGCCAAGGCCATACTGCTGGGGGCGCTGGCGTATTTTATATTACCGGCGGACATGATTCCCGATTTTATTGTGGGTTTCGGGTTTACCGACGATCTTACGGTGCTGCTGACCGCCATTACAATTGTGCAAGGTAATATAACCACCTCGCATCGCGAAATCGCCAATCAGCAGATCAGCCGCTTAAAGGATGATCCCCGACAGGGGTGATTTTCGTTTCGGTGCGCGCAACGTAAATTGCAGCGCCAATTATAACCACCGCGCCAGCCATCGCCCATACGCCGGGCAAATCCCCAAAGATAAAATAACCCGCAAAAGCCGCAAACAGCAGGCGCGTATATTCCAGCGGCGCCAGCACTGTTGCCTGCGCTGCCGCGTAACCACGAATGAAACAGTTTTGCGCCAGTACACCCAACAGCGACATAAGTATCAGCAGCAGCCACTCCATAGGGGTTGGCTGTATCCACCCCCATACACATGGAATGATCGTCATCAATGCAGCGATACCGGAGGAATAAAATATCAGCGTCGCAGGCGTATCCTCAACGGACAGCCGTTTTACAAATATGACCACACATGCGACCAGTGCCGCGCTTAGCAACGCCACCAGCGTTGCAAACTGAAACTCGCCATTTGGCGTGGTCATCATAATAACGCCAGCCATCCCCGCAAGGATAGTCAGGATACGGCGCTTATCAAATTTCTCGTTCAGAAAAAATGCCGCCAACGGCACAAGAAACAAGGCGCGGGTAAAGCTCAGCGCCGTTGCATCCGCCAATGGCAGGTGAATCATCGCATAAAAACTGCACATGATGGCCGCGCCACCAAACATTCCGCGCCATAAATGCAGTATTGGCTGCCGGGTATGCAGTCCGTGCAACCCTGCGCGATAAACGATCGGCAGTATGAAAATAAATCCAAACAGCGCGCGGAAAAAAGCCACCTGAAACGAATCAATCCGGTTGCCCAGCAGCTTTGCCAGAACGCCCATCAGGCTAAATAGCAATGTAGATAACAATACCCATGCGACACCGCAGATAATGGCTGGCTGACCAGACCAGAATTTGCTTCTGCTGACAGGCGATACCGACCGCAAGACGCTTAGTTTGATAAAAGCAAAATTCATTGGGCTCATGCCACTTAATGCTCCGGCTATTGTCTGATTTTAGCGGCTCATGCTTTCCGTACGATTAAGAAACTCTAAATAAAGTCTTATCCCTGTGACCTTCGTCACTACTGCATTCCGGTTTCATGTGACCCACGTCACTGGTGAAAAAACCGGAAAAACCTAACTTCAAAACGTGGCGTTAACATTCTTATGACCACAATGCGGGACAGGGCGAATAAGGGGTTCAGAAAATGACCACACCGGTAGATATTTCAGAAACACGCAACAGATCGCAGATTGCGCAGCGTGTTCCCAAAATGGCGAACGAAGGCGTCGTCGTCTTCATGCTGCCATCTGATTTGCCGGTCAGCCTTTCACCGCACGATATCGCCATATTGCGTGAATCTTTTATTCAGCAACAACCGCACGGCCTGTGGTGTGGCTTTACATTGCTGGGCGATGAACGTGATGCGGTGACCGGTGATCCGATCCGCGCCTCGCGCGTTGTGCTGTTCACATTTGGAACGCGCCAGCCCTATTTCAATCTCGTGCGCTGGCTAGATGGAAGTTATGTGCTTGCGGACCGCACCGGGCATGTGCTGCGCCAGTCAAACGATTTGCGTCAGTTGCTGTCGATATTCGAATTAAATCTGCCGACGCTTCATTAATTTTTTACGCTGCCGGCCGGGGCTATCCAGTTCAGTTCCTGATGCAGCAGCGCCACTGGCCCCACCACCATCATGGTTGGTGGTTGTAGCTGCACCTCCCGCGCCCTGGCGGCGCAATGCGCAAGATCCGTCAGGATCACCTGCTGCTGATCCGTCGTTGCCTTTGACACCAGCGCCACGGCTTCGCTGCCCGGTCGGCCGGCCGCCATTAAATGCCCTGAAATCGCATCCAACTGACGCAGCGCCATGTAAATCACAATAACTGGCGAACCTTTGGCAATGGCCTGCCAATCGACACTGGGCACGCCGCCTTCTGAATCATGGCCGGTCACAAATGTAACGGCGGAATTTATGGTGCGATAGGTCACCGGAATACCCGCATAGGCCAGCCCGCCGATGCCAGCGGAAATGCCGGGCACGATACGAAAGCCAACATTATTTTGCGCAAGCCCCAGCGCCTCTTCGCCGCCGCGCCCGAACACAAAGGGATCGCCACCTTTCAGACGCAACACCCGGAACCCCGCCTGGGCCAGATCAACCAGCCTGCTGGAAATATCCGGCTGCGCGACGGATGGCCGCCCACCCCGCTTGCCGGCATAGATCAGATTTGCGTCCGGGCGCGCCAGTTTCAGAATTTCAACATTCACCAGCGCGTCATAAACGATGACATCCGCATGACGCAGCGCATGGTGCGCCAGCAGGGTCAACAATCCGGGATCGCCCGGCCCGGCCCCAACCAGCCACACTGTACCCGCAATAAATTCGGGCATTTCAAACTCCGGCGCGTCAGCCATTGATCAGCGTTCCTGCAACATGGGTTTCCCTGATCCGTTCGACAAAGCTGTCGATGATCAGGGGGTGGTTATTCAAATAGTGCGCCTTGACAAATTGCGTTGCCAGATACTGCGCCGCGACGGCATCTGTCTCGTCATATATGCGCTTTACCAGCATTCCGGTGAACAGAAAATAGGGCAATACGATCACCCGCTGAAACACGCGATCCGCAATGCGTTGCAGGGCGTCCGGCACAGTTGGCAGCGCAATCCCGGCATAGGCCGTTGCAACATGGGCAAAATTCATTTCAGCCTGTATCAGACGGGTAACCGCCTGCATGCTGGCGATCACTTCGGGGTCCGACGCGCCGCGCCCGGCAACCAGCAGTGCCGTTTTATCTGGCGCAACGGAACCAGACGCGGCACGCAATCGCGCGCACGCGGCACCTATGAAATTTGCGTCCACATCAAACGCCCGCCCATATCGAATCTGTATGTCAGGAAATTCCGTTACAAAGTTTTTCAGGATCGATGGGATATCCTGCATGGCGTGCCCGCCGCTGAACAGGGTTCCTGGAATAACCAGAATGTTGGCGCAACCCGCCTGCCGCAACTTTTCAAGCCCGTCCTGGATGCTGGGTGATGCAAGTTCCAGAAAACCGGATTCCACCTGGTATTCAGGCAGACGCGCAGCCACATCGTCAGCCAGCGCCATGAACTCGCGTATGGTGTCAGCTTCGCGGCTGCCATGACCGCAAATCATCACACCTGTATTATTGACTGCTATCATTCATTTCGCTCGTGTACGATGGAATAGACAGGCACCAGATTCCGACTGACAAAGGTAGAACAATGTTCGGCAAGCATATCACACTCTTTCGCCTATTTGGCTTTGAGGTTAAGCTTGACGCAAGCTGGGTTCTGCTGGCGTCGCTGGTTACCTGGTCGCTGGCGACAGGCTATTTTCCCACTGTCATTCCGGATCGCACCGGTAGCGTTTACTGGAGCATCGGGGCACTGGGCGCATGCGGGCTGTTTGCTTCGATCATATTCCACGAAATGTGCCATTCATTGGTGGCGCGGGCCTATGGCCTGCCCATAAATGGCATCACGCTATTCATTTTTGGCGGCGTCGCCGAGATGGAAGATGAGCCGAAAAGCCCCAAAATTGAGTTTTTGATGGCGATTGCCGGGCCCATTTCCAGCTACATGCTGGCTTTGATATTTTTCATTTGCGTAACTTTTATCGGATCAATGGATAGCCCAACGCTATTTGGCGCACTGCTGGGCTATCTCGTGATGATCAACACCATGCTGGCGACATTTAATCTTATCCCCGCATTTCCCCTGGATGGCGGACGGATGTTGCGCGCCGCATTATGGCAATGGAAGGGGAATATGCGCTGGGCCACGCGCCATGCGTCACGGATAGGCGCTGCCTTCGGAATCGGCTTTATTGTATTGGGCATACTCAATGTGTTGCAGGGCGATATCGTCGGCGGCCTTTGGATATCGGTTATCGGAGTGTTTCTCAATAGTGCTGCTGGTTCGTCCTATACCCAGTTGCGCACCCGTCAGGCACTTGAAGGCCAGCCTGTACATCGCTTTATGAGCCGCGACCCTATTACCGTGCCGCCACATCTAAGCCTGCGTGAACTGGTGGATGATTACGTCTATGTGCAGGGCCATGACATGTATCCGGTTGTCGAAGAAAATCGCCTTTTAGGCACCATTGGTTTGAGCCAGATCAAACATGTTCCCCAATCAAAGTGGCATAGTGTGCAGGTTCGCGAAATCATGTCGCCCTGCTCGCCAGACAATATGATTGATGCGAATGCCGATGCCGTAGGGGCAATTTCCCTCATGCAGCGAAGTGGCAATAGCCGCCTGCTGGTTATTGATGGGGGGCGTCTTGCCGGTGTCGTCGCGCTGAAAGATATATTGCGGTTACTGGCCCTGAAACTGGATTTGGAAACACTGGAGTAAGCAGATGAAAATCAAACATAAAAGGACCTGGGTCGTCGTGGCCGATGGGGCGCATGCCCGGATATTTCTGAACGAGGGGCCAGGCACCGGACTTGTGCCAGCACTAGATCATGATTTAATCGGCGACAGGCGGTCCAGCCAGGAAATAGGCAGCGACCGCCCCGGTGTCAGTTTCAGCAGCGCAGGGCCCGGACGTCACGCCATGGCGCCGCCAACTGATCCGCATGAACATGCAGAGCATGTGTTCATCAAGCAGGTGGCAAAAGCCATCGCAGAGGGATTGAACGCGCATGCATTCGAGCAGCTTATTCTTGTGGCGCCCCCAAGAGCGCTGGGCAATTTGCGCGCAGATCTTGATCCGCAGGCCGCAAAACTGGTGAAATCAGAGCTTCACAAAGACCTGACCCACCTTACCCCGCACCAACTGGGTGAACATCTACAGGATGTGCTCAAAGTCTGAAAGACTTTGAACCGTCGCCTCAGTGCACCATCATCACGGCAAGCTTCGCGTTGTAAATCACATGGCGCGTGGCCCCACCCAGGATCAGCTCTCGGATACGGCTGTGACCATAGGCGCCCATCACCAGCAGGTCCGCACCCAGATCTTTTGCCGTCGAAAGTATAACCTGCCCGACCGGTGCGCTGCCCAGCGGCACCTGTTTCGCGCGCACTGTGATGCCGTGGCAGCTCAGATAAGATTGCAGCGCGTCCATCGCAAAGGCGTCCATTTCGCGATTTTGCGCGGTGACGACGGTTACCTCGGCGGCTTCTTCCAACAGGGGCAATGCGCCGGACAGCGCGCGCGCCGCCTCAGGGCCATTGTCCCATGCGATCATCACCTTTTTACCAATTTGCAGATTGCTCTCAGCGGGGATCAGCAGACAGGGGCGCTGCGCCTCCATCAGGGTAGGTTCAATTTCATAGGCAAAATCTGAAACCGGAAACATGGTCATATCCGCCAGGCGTGCCGCAACGGCCGTGCGTTCGGCGGGATCGCCCATGGTCTCGGTAAAAGTCGCAGTCGGTTTATTTTTGCCCAGTTGAACGCCGGATTCTTCGACACCGGCTTCTTTCAGCGCGCCTAAAAATGCTTCTTTGGCGCGCCCGCACTGGCGTTTGTTGGCCTCGCTGACGGCATTGACCAGTTCTGTTGCAATCTGCCCGGTCAAGGCTTCGCCAGCAATGGGAAGCGCGTCAGTTGGATTGCGATTCACGAACAGGCACTCGACATGCGCGGCGTAGCGCTTGGCGGTATTCAACCCTATACGCAGAACGCGCTGATCTGAATCGGCGCCTGTCAGCGGGATCAATATCTTTCCGAGTCTCATATGCTTTCTCCTTTAAGTTAGCATCATTGCGGATAGACAATAATCATCAATAACAACAGTACCTTGATATGGATCAACAAGTCACCAATTGATTGCGCGATGCAGCGCGCTTGCTGCAAACCGGATTATACGGTTAGAATTCCGACAGCCGACATGTTCGGCGCGCAATCGGCCCAATGTAGAATAAAACACATATATGGGAGTGAGTATGATGGCGGATACCGATGTAAAAGCAGGTGCGCTTGCAGGTGTGCGGGTGCTGGACTTTACCTCATATATTGCAGGCCCGTACGCAACCCGGCTGATGGCCGATCTGGGGGCCGAGATCATCAAGCTGGAGCCGCCCGGCGGGGATCTGGTACGAAACACCGTACCGCGCCGCAAAGGCAAGAGCACAAATTTTGCGCAACTGAATGCGGGCAAAAAAAGTATTTCCATCGATATGACCACGCCGCAAGGCCTTGATCTGGTTTTCAGGTTAATCGAAAAATGCGATGTGGTGTTTGAAAACAACCGCCCCGGCGTGATGAAAAAATACGGTCTTGATTACGATGCCGTGCGGGCCCGCAAGCCAGACATCATTTATGCATCGGTATGTGGTTTTGGGCAATCCGGTCCGTCGGCTGAACTGGCCGCCTATGCCCCGATCATTCACGCGGCAAGCGGGTGGGAACTTGCCAAAATGGCGACTGAACCTGCCTTGAAAAAACCCATGCGCGCCAATGATGCGACTGCGGATTATATGAGCGCCACCCACGCCATGGCGGCGATGACGGCGGCATTGTTTCGCCGTGAACGCACAGGAGAGGGCGAGCGTATCGACATTGCCATGCTGGATGTGATGCACAATGTGCTGGGCTTTGAATATCAGGAAGCCCAGTTTCCCATGAAGTACGGCTCCCCCGTCAATATCCCGATCAAGGCGAAAGAAGGATTTTTTATGATCGCCCCGATCACCCCAAAAAACCTGACCGATTTGCTGGCGGCCATCGGCAAACCGGAATGGGTGGACAGATTTCCGCTGAACACCACCGAACACTTCAAGGCATGGGAAGATCTGATGGCGGCGGTTGAGGACTGGGCGAAGGATTACACCGCCGAAGAGGCCGAAAAAATCATCAGCGATGGCGGCAGCCCGGTTACGCGCTACCTGACAATGGAGGAATCCATGAACCTGCCCCAGGTCGCGGCGCGCGGATCGCAGGTCATCGTCAATGACGGCCGGGGCGACATCAAAATGCCCAACACGCCCTTGCGCACCCAGAACGCGGATAGCCGCCTGCGCCCGCTGATCTCAGAATATGGTCAGCATAATGATGAAATTCTGCGCGGTCTGGTCGGCCTGAGCGCAGATGAACTGGCCCGCCTGCGCGAGGCCAAGGTAGTGCAGGGGGCGTAGCTTTAGATCAGGCGATGTTTGCGTTTAATCTGGCAGGCTGCTGAAAAACCCGGATTTGTCATTCTGAGGGCGCAAGGCGACCGAAGAATCTCCAATGGTTTCAATGCGGCTGAGATCCTTCACTGCGTTCAGGATGACAAAAAGAAGGGTTTTTCAGCAGCCTGTTAGAGTATCCGTGATGCTCTAGCGTCACCGGCGATGGCTCCGGTGACGCACGGGCGCAGAAAATCTGGTTGCGTCATGAATACTATTTATCCCGTAACTCCCAGAAAGCGCAACGCGTTGCCGCCCAGAATGCCGGGAAGCTCGGC
Organism: uncultured Alphaproteobacteria bacterium; assembly: GCA_947085295.1. Classification (GTDB taxonomy): domain Bacteria; phylum Pseudomonadota; class Alphaproteobacteria; order UBA11222; family UBA11222; genus UBA11222. The sequence goes on from CAMTVX010000040.1 coordinate 37,860, forward strand.
CGCGCTCACGCCGCTTTCGCGCAGAAAATCGCCGGGCTTTGTCTGGCGGATCGGGAACGGATCATCGGTGCCGATCATCAGCCGGTCGGCGCCGAACAATTCCTTGATCGCACGCAGCAATGCGGGTTCATAGACCAGCGTGTCATAATAAAACCGCCGCGCGGTTTCCAGTGGCGCTTCGGGCATGGCGGCCGCCATTTGCGGCGCGCTTTTCCAGACCTTTTGCAGGCGGTTGATCACCGTCATCGCGGACCCGCCGCCATGACTGAAGCCCAGCCGCAAATTCGGATGCGCCTGCATCACCTGCCCATTGATCAGCGAGGCGGCGGCAATAGCGCTATCCAGCGGATATCCCAGCAAGCCGCCCATCAGCGGATTGGCCCCCCAGCGTTCTTCACCAACGGGTTGCAAGCCGTGCACAAACACCGCCATGCCCAATTCCTGTGCGGCGGCAAAAAATACCTTGAAGCGCGGATCACCCAGATCCTTACCCATCACATGCGTGCCGATTTCAACCCCGTGCAGACCATAATCACGTTTCAGCACCACCAGTTCCTGGGCCGCACGGTCGGGGTCTTGCAGCGGCACCATGCCCAGGCCATAAAAGTGCGTCGGCGCCTTGTCGATCATATTGCGCAGGGTTTGTGCAATATGACGCCCCATCACCACGGTTTCTTCGACATTGAACCAGTACGACAGCAGTTCCGGCATGGGTGAGAGCACCTGAATATCCACGCCGTCTTCGGCCATATATGTCAAACGCCGGTCCACATTCCAGCACCGGTCATCGACCGGGCGGAACGGCTTTCCGCCGATCATCACCGTGGCTTTGGTGGGGTCTTTCGCATCGCATTGCATGCAGGGCCAGCGGTCGTTTTTGCCCCCGCTGGGATCAACGGGAAAATCCTGCGGTACGATATGGGCGTGGATGTCGATGGTTTTCATGTGAATGTTCCGTGTTCAGAGCATCGTGCTGCCGCCATTGACGCTGACCACCTGGCCAGTGACAAAGGAAGCCTCTTCGGATGCGAAATAACTGACGGCCGATGCCACTTCGTGCATCTCGCCAGCCCGGCCCATGGGAATGACACCGATGAATTTCTCGATCAGCGCAATGCCCTTGCCGATAAAGGCTTCCAGTTGTGGCGTCGCCACCGCGCAGGGGGCCACCGTATTGACGGTAATGCCATCGCCCGCAAATTCCCGCGCCAGCCCGCTGGTTAATCCGTGTACGCCCCCCTTGGCCGCATTATAGGCCGCATGGTCCCACAGACCGTTGCGCACGCTGTCCGCGCCAATGCTGACGATGCGTCCATATTTTGCGGCCTTCATATGCGGCAGCACCGCGCGGCAGCACCAGATGGCCGTCCACAGATTGCGGTCAATGGTCAGGCGAAGCGTTTCCGGCGTATGCTCCAGAAACGGCTTGATCACACCGCCGCCCGCGTTGTTTACCAGAATATCGATTTTTCCCCAGCGCTTCATGGTGGCGTCCACCATGGCGTTGACGACGGCTTCATCGGCCATGTCGCCGACATGGGTGATGATTTCCACCTTGCCTTTGCCCGCCACAATATCGGCGGCTTTTTTCAACCCATCCCCGTTGGAATCCGACAGCATCAGGTTCGCACCCTCCGCCGCCAGCCGTTCGGCAATCGCCCGGCCGATGCCCTGTGCCGCGCCGGTGACAATGGCGACGCGGCCTGCATGTGCTCCGCTCATGGCTCTCTCCTATCCTGCGGTTTCAATGACGCCCTTGGCGGCGAAGCGGGGGTCGGGAAAACCGCCCCAATAATCGATGGTCTCCAGCCCGGCCGCCAGCATGCGCGGCGGGCGCGCGTTATGTTCGGGAAATTCCTCCATGCCGAAACTGAACTCAATGGTGGTTTCATCGGGATCGAGGAAATAAAGAAAGATGCTGTCCGATGGCGGATGCCGCCCCGGCCCATATACAATCGGCACCTGCGTCTGGCGCGCGCGCACATTGCCCCGGCCGACATCATCAATATCCGTGACCATGAAATTCACATGGTTCAGCCGGTTTTCATTCGCTTTGCCGATGGCCAGACTGTGATGATAGGGGTTCGGAAAACAGCGGGTGAAAGCGATGACGCCGTTGATATAATCGGACACCCGGTAGTTCAACTGTTCGGTGAAGAATTTCACCGTCTTGTCGAAATTAACGACGCTCAGCACCACATGACCCAGCCGTGCGATCTTGGTGATTTTCTGCGAATAGTTTGGCACAAACTGGGTGATGGTGGCGTAATATTCAAACGTCGCGCCAGTGTTAGGCTCGATCATGCGGAAGGTGCGGCCCTGGCACAGCGCGTTTGATTCCGCCGCATCAAGCCAGTGCGGCTTCAGGCCGATCTC
>CAMTVX010000041.1:0-12165 GCA_947085295.1 uncultured Alphaproteobacteria bacterium
CTTCTATTCATGTTTTACTCATGAGTTGGAGCCTCCGGCAATCCCGGGCGGTTCAGTATCGGAGGCGGACGGCACCATGACCGCGATGAAGGGCCTGGCCGAAATGGCGCAGAATATTGATAATGTGGTTAATATCATTAACGATATCGCCAGTCAGACCAATCTTCTGGCGCTGAACGCCACGATCGAGGCGGCGCGCGCCGGCGAAGCCGGCAAGGGCTTTGCGGTGGTGGCGAGCGAGGTCAAGGCTTTGGCCAATCAGACCGCCAAGGCGACCGAGGAAATCGCGGCGCAGATCGGCGCGATGCAGACGGCAACCAGCGATTCGGTGACGCGGATCGGGAGTATCAGCAAGACGATTGAAGAGATCAACCAGATCGCAGCGGCCATCTCTGCGGCGGTGGAGGAGCAGGGCGCCTCGACCCAGGAAATCGCGCGCAACGTGCAGGAAGCAGCAAAAGGCACCAGCGAGGTGTCCGCGAACATCAGCGGCGTCAGTCAGGCGGCGGGAGAAACCGGTGCGGCGGCAAGCCAGGTGCAGGCAACCTCCAGCGAAGTTGCGAAGCAGAGCGAAAATCTGAAAGCCTCAGTCGACAGTTTCCTGGCAGGTGTGCGCGCGGCGTGATAGCGAAGCAACCCCCGGACGCCCCCGCCGCAATGGAAATTGCGGCGGGATAAAAAACCGCGTATATTCTGCGGCAGGGTGGATTATTAACGTTAACTTGCTGCATTGTGGACTGGGTGTGGCGGGGTTCGATGAGTTAATTATTAATGTGTTGGTTAACTAATATGTGTTAATTAACTCATATGGTTACTTGACCATATTGTGGTGAACTATGGCCGGGCGTTCAAATTGTACTAGGTAAGCACTTGGATGAATTATGATCAGATTTTTGCGCAAGCGTTAGGCAAGCTGAAAACAGAAGGCCGGTACCGGGTGTTTGCAGATATTTCCCGGCGCCGGGGCGAGTTTCCACACGCTATCCATCATGTTGATGGCGGTGAGCGGGAGATCATTGTCTGGTGCAGCAATGACTATCTTGGCATGGGACAGAACCCTGAGGTCATCGCAGCAATGGAGCAGGCGCTGCATAGCTGTGGCGCGGGATCTGGTGGGACGCGCAATATTTCCGGCACCACGCACTATCATGTGCAACTGGAACAGGAGCTGGCCAGCCTGCACGGCAAGGAGGCGGCGCTGCTGTTTACCTCCGGCTATATCTCCAATGAAGCAACGTTAAGCACGCTGGCAAAGGTCTTGCCTGGTGCGGCGATTGTTTCTGACGCGCTTAATCATGCGTCCATGATTGCCGGCATTCGTCAGGGCGGCGGGCGCAAGGAAATTTTCCGTCACAATGATGTGGCGCATCTTGAGGCAATATTGCGCACGCTTGATCCCGAGCAGCCAAAAATTGTCGCGTTCGAATCGGTTTATTCAATGGATGGCGATATCGCGCCCATCAATGATATTTGCGACGTGGCCCAAAAATACAAGGCGCTGACCTATATTGATGAAGTGCATGCGGTTGGCATGTATGGCCGTCATGGTGGCGGCGTGTCGGAGCGTGATGGCGCGGCGTCACGTATTGATGTAATCGAAGGGACGCTGGCCAAGGCTTTCGGGATAATGGGTGGTTATATTGCCAGCAGCACGACATTGGTTGATGTGGTGCGTTCCTATGCGCCGGGATTTATTTTCACGACATCGCTTTCACCGGTTCTGGCGGCAGGCGCGCTGGCCAGTGTGCGGCATCTGAAACAAAATCATGGCTTGCGCGAACGGCATCAGGAACGCGCTGCGCGATTAAAGAAACTGCTGACCGACGCGGCGCTGCCGGTAATGCCATCCGAAAGCCATATTGTGCCGGTGCTGGTTGGCACTGCGAATTTGTGCAAGATAATCTCCGACGAATTACTGTTTGAGCATGGCATCTATGTGCAGCCGATTAATTATCCGACGGTTCCGCGCGGAACCGAACGGCTTCGTTTTACGCCAAATCCTCTGCATACGGATGAAATGATGGAACGCCTGGTGACCGCGATGGACCGGGTGTGGACCAAGCATCAGTTAAAAAGGGCGGCCTGAACATAGACGGGGGCTAACAGGTGCCAGAAAGTGCGGACAAGGATTTTTTGATCGAATTTGTCCGTATGGGCAATTCCGTCAAAGTGTCCGCCATTGACCCTGTAACGGGTATTGAAGCGTCTATCGTTGGGCCGGCCAATCTGAGTGAGGCGCAACTCAGCAGCAATGCAATTGCCAAATTACGTTATGTAATTGCCAAAAAGAAACAGGGGCCGCTGAAAAGCTAGGCTTATTTCACAGGGGAAATGATCATGTCGCAATCCAGTTCGTTCTCACCGGATCCCACGTCTCGTGCCGCAATGGCGGGTGTTGCGCTTGGGCTGATTGCGCTCGCGCTTATGGCTTGTGGCTACATATCGGTCAGTTCCGCCATGCTGAATATCGAAACCGGTTTCATGTTATTTCTGGGCGGGGTCGGGTTGAGTTTAATCGCATTGGCCGTCTCGCTTATGGGATTGCGGCGCACGCGCAGGAAACCGGGCCGCAAATTCGCAGTGATCGGCATTGTTCTTTCCCTGATGATAATCGCGCCGATGTCACCGCACATTGTCGCGGCATTTAGTGTTCCCCCTATTCATGATATTACGACGGACACAAATAATCCTCCGCAGTTTGTGGATATTCTACCGCTGCGCGCGGATGCGCCAAACAGCACGGAATATGCAGGCGAAACACTCGCAACGATGCAGAAGGCCGCTTATCCGGCCATCGTGTCGCTGGTATTATCCATAGCGCCATCCGAGGCTTTTACCCGCGCGCAGGGAATTGTACAGGCGCGAGGCTGGACCCCCGTCGCCGCCAATGCAACCGAGGGCAGAATTGAAGCAACCGCAGAAACCAGAATGATGCATTTCAAGGATGACATCGTGATACGGATTACGCCAGAAGGCGAGGGCAGTAAAATTGATATGCGATCTGTCAGTCGATTTGGCCAGAGTGATCTGGGCGTCAATGCCCGGCGGATCACAGAATTTCTGAAAGATATGGGCGCGTCGTAAATATTTTGCGATGATTAAAAACACCAACATCGAAATCAACGAACAGTTTCAGCGCGCGCTGCATCTGATGGATGACACGGATCAGTGTCTGTTCATCACCGGCAAGGCGGGAACCGGAAAATCCACGCTGCTATCGCATTATTGCGGCAACACCCGCAAAAAACCGGTGGTATTGGCCCCCACTGGCGTGGCCGCGCTGAATGTAAAAGGCCAGACTATTCACAATTTTTTTAATTTCTATGTGGATGTCACGCCGCAAAAAATAAAAGAGAAAAAAATCAAGCCGCGCGGTGACAAAACCCGGCTGTATAAGAATCTTAAAAGCATCATCATTGATGAAATTTCCATGGTGCGGGCAGACCTGCTGGATTGCATCGATGTTTTTTTGCGTATGTATGGCCCTGTTCTGGATGCGCCGTTTGGCGGAGTACAGATGATATTTGTCGGCGATCTGTATCAGCTTCCGCCTGTTGTAACAGGCCAGGAAAAGGAAATTTTTACCACGCATTACAAAACGCCGTTTTTTTTCAGTGCGCATGTCATGGAAAATCTGCCACTGGAAATTATAGAGCTTGAAAAAGTTTATCGTCAGAAAGATCCGCGATTTGTCGATCTGCTCAATCGTATCCGGAATAATTCCGTGGAAGACCCGGATATTGAACGGTTGAATTCCCGCTTTGGGTTGGCAGCAAGCGCCCCTGCCGTTAAGGACGGTTTTTACATCAGCCTGACAACCACCAACAAAAAGGCGGATGAAATTAATGATGAAAAACTGCAATCCCTGAAAGGCAAACTGCACATTGCCGAAGCCCAGATTGCCGGTGATTTTGGCAAGGAATATTTCCCCACCGCAACAGAGCTGCAATTCAAAATCGGTGCACAGATCATGCTGCTGAATAATGATTCCAAAAAACGCTGGGTAAACGGCAGTATTGGTGTCATCGAAGCCTATAAGCGCGACGAAGAAGGGGAGCGCTATGTCGAGGTGCACCTGCAGGACAGCGACGAGGATATCGTCCGGGTTTATCCGTATACGTGGGAAGTGTATCGCTTCACGTTGGCGGAAGGCGCCATTATTTCCGAACCGGTTGGTTCATTTACGCAATATCCGTTTCGTCTGGCCTGGGCTATTACCATTCATAAAAGCCAGGGAAAAACTTTTGATCATGTGATGATTGATATTGGCAGCGGCACTTTCGTCGCCGGGCAGATGTATGTGGCGCTAAGCCGCTGCACGTCTTTTGAAGGCATACTTCTGAAAACCCTGATTAAAAAACAGCATATCCGCACCGACTACCGGATTTTTTCTTTTTTAACCGAATATCAGTATCGCAAGGCGGAGCAGGAATTATCCATAGAGGATAAAGTATCGCTTATTCAGCAGGCGATCCGCGATAAATCCAGACTGCAAATGACCTATCTGAAGGCCAACGACACCAGATCGGAACGCGCCATCATTCCACGCGAGGTTGGACCACAAACTTACAAGGGAATAAATTTCACGGGCTTGCGGGCCTACTGTGTGCAACGCCAGGAAGATCGCACCTTCCGGGTGGACCGGATATTAAAACTGGAAAAAGCCGACAGCACCTAAATATGCGTTGCGCGGCCCAGGCCAATTTTTTTGGCGAAATCGGAGCGTTGCTGCGCGTAGTTTGGCGCGACCATGGGATAGTCGGCAGGCAGGCCCCATTTGGCGCGATATTGATCCGGCGTCATTTTATAATGTGAACGCAAATAGCGTTTCAGCATTTTTAAATGACGGCCATCTTCCAGGCACACCAGATAATCCGGCGTAATGGATTTGCGAATCGGAACGGCGGGTTGGCTGGTATTGCCTGCCGGGCTGGCGTCAGCAGTGCCTGCCGTTGCCAAAGCGTCATGCACCGATCGGATAAATTGCCCTAATTGCGGCAGGGGGACCGGGTTATTGCGCACATAGGCGGCAACGATGTTGGCTGCGAGAAACAGGGTTTCATCGCTGGCGTTCGGGCTTTCATTTTCCTCACTCATCGGCGCAACCTGTGGCAGAAAAACATGGCGAATACAGGTGGATTTGACTTCTGTAACGCCCCAATATCTACAGAATACCGCACAAGAGCTAATATTCTGTTAAGTATAAATTATATACCTGAAATTCTTTATATTTATATTTGATTAAGCATTATCAATAGTCCTGCATCACTATATCTTGTGTGATCGGTGCGTCCGGCTTGGCGGATGTGGGTATCGTGTGATATGAACTGGCTTTTGGCGAGGGCGCATCATGTCGGTTAACGCATCCAAAGTTGCACAGGGTTTTTTCACAGAAGATTTGGCCACCCGCGATCCGGCTATTGCCGCCGCCATTGGCAAGGAACTGGTGCGCCAGCAAACCCAGATCGAACTGATCGCCTCGGAAAACATCGTCTCGCGCGCCGTGCTGGAAGCGCAGGGGTCCATCCTGACCAATAAATATGCCGAAGGCTATTCCGGGCGGCGTTATTATGGCGGCTGCGAATTTGTAGATATTGCCGAGGATCTGGCGATTGAACGCGCGCGCAAACTGTTCGGCTGCGGTTTCGCCAATGTGCAGCCGCATTCCGGCGCCCAGGCCAATCAGGGCGTGTTTCAGGCGCTGTTGCAGCCCGGCGATACTTTGATGGGCATGAGCCTGGATGCCGGCGGTCACCTGACCCATGGCGCGGCGGCCAACCAGTCCGGCAAATGGTTCAAGGCGGTGCAATATGGCGTGCGCCGTCAGGATGACCGCATCGATTTTGACGAGGTTTCCGCACTGGCGCGCAGCCACAAACCAAAGCTGATCATCGCGGGCGGTTCCGCCTATCCGCGCATTATCGATTTTGCGAATTTCCGCCAGATCGCCGATAGCGTCGGCGCCACTTTCATGGTCGATATGGCGCATTTCGCCGGGCTGGTGGCGGGCGGGGTGCATCCCAATCCGCTCGATCATGCCCATGTGGTGACGACGACGACGCACAAAACCCTGCGTGGCCCGCGCGGCGGCATGATCCTGACCAATGACGAAGCCATCGCAAAGAAAATCAATTCCGCCGTGTTTCCCGGCTTGCAGGGCGGGCCGCTGATGCATGTCATCGCCGCCAAGGCGGTGGCGTTCGGCGAAGCGCTGCGCCCGGAATTTCGCGACTATGCCCGCGCGGTAGTGGATAACGCAAAGGCGCTGGCCGAACGCCTGGTCGAAGGCGGGCTGAATATTGTGTCGGGCGGCACCGACACGCATCTGATGCTGGTCGATCTGCGCCCCAAAAAACTGACCGGCAAGGCGGCGGAAGCCAGCCTGGAACGCGCGCACATCACCTGCAACAAAAACGGCATTCCGTTTGATCCGGAAAAGCCCGCGATCACTTCGGGTGTGCGGCTTGGAACGCCTGCGGGCACGACGCGCGGTTTCGGGGTGAAGGAGTTCCAGTTGGTTGGTTCGCTGATCGTCGAAGTGCTGGATGGGATGGCCGCTAATCCCGATGATAACAGTGCCATCGAGGCCAAAGTGCGAAATCAGGTGCTGGACCTGTGCCGCACTTTCCCGATTTATAATTGAGCGCGGGCGGATGCGCTGTCCCTTTTGCAGTAACGAAGAAACCCAGGTCAAGGACTCACGCCCGACCGAAGATCAGTCGGCGATCCGGCGCCGCCGTATGTGCAATGCCTGCGCCGCGCGCTTCACCACGTTTGAGCGGGTGCAGTTGCGCGAACTGATGATCGTCAAGAAAAACGGCCGCCGCTCACCGTTTGACCGCGACAAACTGGCGCGCTCGGTGGAAATCGCGCTGCGCAAGCGCCCGGTGCCCGCCGAACGCATCGACCGCATGATCACCGGCATTGTGCGCCGCCTGGAAAGCATGGGCGAAAGCGAAATCCCCTCCACCCATGTCGGCGAACTGGTCATGGAAGGCCTCGCCAATCTCGACCCGGTCGCCTATGTGCGGTTTGCGTCGGTGTACAAGAACTTCCGCGAAGCCAAGGATTTTGAGAGTTTCGTGGGCGAGATTGTCAACCGTACGGTGGATGATGAGTGATGGGGGTAGGTAATAGAGTTTGTTTCATTTAGATAGAAGCACATCCAACACCCAGGCCGTCATCCCGGACTTGTTCCGGGATCCAGGAGCCACACGCAAAGGCCTGCGTTTGTGACCCTGGACCCCGGCACAAGGCGGGGGTGACAATGCAGGACTGAGATTCAGTCAAAAACGGAAAGACTCTAACGCAGTTTAATTTCCGGCATTTTCAACTTTTTCAAATGGCTCCAGGTAGGTAAAACCGCCTGACTTTACATTTTTTAGCCGCACGATATCTCCAGGCAAAAATTCCCAGCTTTCCTCTTTGGGGTCATAGGTGGGAGTCGGCAGAATTTTGTACACTCCGCCGCCTAAACCAAGGGCATTGGTGCGTTTTATTCCATAAGGGCTTCCCTTCACCTGTCCCACATCAATGCGTATGACATCCAGGTTAGGATGCCTGACCCCCTTTTGAATAAAGCCGAGAGAAGTTTGGACGGGCTCAAGCCTGACAATATCACCAGGCAGAAACGCCCAGAGTTCATCTTCCGGATCATATTTTGACGTTGCGTGCAATTTGTAAAACCCATTTCCAATATTCAGCGCTTTCGTCCACCGCCAGCATTCCGTGCCTTCGTCGAGCAATTCAACACATACTGTGATAATGTCGCCAGGAATGTCTGTCGTTTCCAATGGCCTCTCTCCAAAATCATTCGAATGAAAAAAAGACTCCCTCAGTTCCTGTGATTTGGCTTGATTGTGTAACCGGGGTTTGAACCAGTTCAGCAGTTTCCTGATCAGCATCGTTACCCCATATTATTGTTCATTTTCGTACGATATAATGGGGCGCATTGAGCTAACCCCTATATCTATCGCGTACTTTTTAGCCGCCTTTCGATTTCCAATATTTCGCGAGAGATGACATCGATTTCATCCGCATCATCCAGACTGGGATATTTGGATTGCGTAACATAGCCAAGGGTCTTTATCCACCCGCTGGGTGATTTGACCTGATAAATTTGAATGTAGAATTGGTGAGGTGAAAAATGCGTCTCCTCCCCCTGCATGTGCGCATCGGCAGTTACCAGAACGCCTTTTAGCGCATCTCTGTCAAACAGCCGATATTCGCCCTGTTCGGTAAGCATTATCAATCCAGCCGGTTCAAAACTATCCAGAACCTGGTCATATCGCCAGAAGGAAATCTGGTTAAGTTTTCCGCTTCCGCCGCCGGAGAATTTCGCATCAAATTTTATGAGATGCGGTTTTGAAACAATGAATAATTCCCTGACGGTTTGATAGTGATAGATCATATCCGAATTCGGAAGTGCGGAAGTAATCAGGGTACACCGCATATTCTTTTCATTACTCGCAAACCAGAAGCACAATTTTGCCGAAACATCGCCGATGCGCGGATCTTCGTCTGGCGACACTTCTCCTTCCGGCTGATACGCCGTCACATGCCAGTTTTTTTGTGTTGCAAATTCCTGCTGAAGCGGTAGCGTTTTCACTTCTCTGTAGAAGACAGCTTCAGCAAGCGCCGGAATGCTGAAAAGACAAAGGCAAAATACAAATAATAGGGTAATTTTCATTGCGGGGGTCGCGTTTCGATAGAATCGCGCAGCATCTCAAGAAATGACCGTACGCCCCTGACACCCATGATACTCACTTCGGCATCCGTGCTGAAATAGATTTCGTTCAGTTGGGCGTCAGAGTAATCACCGCTGAGCAGATCGACGAGAAAATCCCGTAAAACAGCATGGCGATCTTTTTGCACAAACCCCAGTGCTCCCTTGATCCAATCCTGCGGCTCGGGGCCATAAAGATCAACGGAGTCCTGATGCAACCCTAGGCAAAACTTGTAAAATTCCTCGGGGATGTTCATTTCGGTCACCGGCCAGTTCTTGGGTTAAAATTCCTTGGATAGGCGGTGTCAATACGATAGCCCAGTGGGTTTCCTGGGTCATGTATAATGAGCACACCCACATTGTACGTCGTTCGCAATTGGATAATCTCCGGATCGACAGGATTACGATAGGCTTCACGGCCCGTTTCATAACCAAACCGGTGCGTCAAGAAAGCATCCGGTATAACTCCATTGGCTACTTGGGAAACGGTTTCAGGAAACATCTCAATCGTACGCCTGATGAAATCTCGCGCCGTTTCCTTTGATGCAAAGCTTCCGTTCCGGTACATATATCTAGTTCCAAGCAATGTGTGACGTGTATCTCTTTCCATGCGCGCGATGAGCTCAAGTTCACTTTTTCCTACATGTCTATCCATAATATGCTGGTTGAGATACCTGTCCTCGCTGGGACGGTCATTATCCGCAACAGGAATAATACCCGCAGCATCCCCATCCGTCCATTGCCCGCCGTCAGGGCTGCCTGCGGGCACACGCGGCTGGTTCGGGTTGAAGGCGTGATCCAGCCAGCGCTCCAACGCCATGCCAAGCCGTATCAGGGCCAACGAAACAGCCTGCGAGGATTGCGCTAATTTCAACAGGCTCAGTTCGATCCGCACGTTGGAAGAAAGCGACATGCGCACCCTGTATTAGGTTTTAATTCATAATGTATGCAGAGTATAGGATATTACGCGCCATGTCAAGAATTGTATTCACTATTTGTTCTTTTTTGGCGGCGCGGGAACGGTATCGAAAACAATGCTGGCTGCGTCACTACACCGCCCGTTCAGACAAAGCGGGATGCGTTGCGGGCTAAAATCATCTATCGTGCCATCCCGTTCCGGCCACCCTGATAAGGACCAGCACAGAAGTGACCTCTCCCCCCAACCTCACGCGCGATCTGCATTTTATGGAGACGGCGCTGAACCTGGCGCGGCGTGGGCTGGGGGAAACCTGGCCTAATCCTGCGGTCGGTTGCGTGATAGCGGGCGGTCATATGTTTGGGCGCGGCTGGACCCAGAAGGGCGGCCGCCCGCATGCGGAAACCGAAGCGCTGGCGCGCGCAGGAAATGCCGCGAAGGGCGCCACCGCTTTTGTCACACTGGAACCCTGTGCGCATCACGGTAAAACTGCGCCCTGCGCCGATGCGCTGATTGCGGCAGGTATTGCGCGGGTGGTCGCGCCAATTTCTGATCCCGATCCGCGTGTGGCGGGGCGCGGCTTTGAAAAACTGCGTCAGGCGGGCATCGCCGTGGATATTGGTCTGTGTGCGGAACAGGCTGCGCGCTTGAACGCGGGGTTCATTTCCCGCATCATTCACAATATTCCATTGGTGACAGTTAAGATTGCCAGCACGCTGGATGGCCGTATCGCCACCGCCAGCGGCGAAAGCCAATGGATCACCGGCGATGCGGCGCGGGCCTTTGGGCATTTTCTGCGCGCAGAACATGACGCCATTATGATCGGCGGCACAACAGCGATAATGGATGATCCGGAATTGACCTGCCGTCTGCCCGGCCTGGCGCAGGCCTCGCCCGTGCGCGTCATTGCCGATGGCCGGATGCGGCTGCCGCTCACCTCAAAGCTGGTGCAAAGCGCGCACGCCCACCCGGTATGGCTGCTGACCCGGCCCGATGGCGACCCGGTGCGCAAACAGGCCTATCGCGACGCCGGTGTGGAAATTATCGAAATTATCTCCGGCTCGAATGGCGTGCTGAACAGCACCGCCATGCTGAACGCCGTGTCGGAACGGGGCATCACACGGCTATTGGTAGAGGGTGGATCGGCGCTGATTGCATCGCTGTTGCAGGCGAACGCGGCTGACCAAATTGTCTGGTTCCGGGCGCCAAAGCTGATCGGGGGCGACGGTCTGGCGGCCATTGGCCCACTGGGCCTTAACCATCTTGCACAATCGCCAGTCTATTTGCGTGAATCGATACGCCAATTAGGCCATGATGTAGTGGAAACTTATCGCAGACAGGCATAAGAATAGACCATGTTTACAGGAATTGTCACAGACGTCGGAACCATCCGCAGCATCGAGCAGCGCGGCGATACCCGCATGGTGATCGCAACAGCCTATCCGGTGGAAAAGGTGGAAATCGGCGCGTCCATCGCCTGTTCCGGCGTATGCCTGACCGTTGTCGATAAGGGGCGCGATGCTGACGGGACGGGCTGGTTCGCGGTCGATGCCTCTGCGGAAACCATGAACTGCACCAATCTGGCGGCCTGCAAACCGGGCAGGGCGATTAACCTTGAACGCCCGTTGCGGGTGGGCGATGAACTGGGCGGGCATATTGTCAGCGGCCATGTCGATGGCATGGCGCGTGTCGCGGCGATCCGTCCCGAGGGCGATTCAATTCGCTACATGTTTGAACCGCCGCGCGATCTGTTGCGTTATATCGCGCCGAAAGGTTCCGTTGCGCTCGACGGGGTTTCCCTGACCGTCAACGAGGTCGTGGATCAAAAGGGCGGCGGCAGTTTCGGCGTCAACATCATTCCGCACACCCAACAGGCGACCACTTTTGGCAAGCTTGCAGTGGGCGATCAGGTCAATATCGAAATAGATACGGTCGCGCGTTATGTCGCACGGCTGGTACAGGTGGAGCCATAAATGTCCGATACCGTGATGGGGAAACAAACCCACGAAGAATTGCTGGAATTTCTTTCTCCCATCGAAGATGTGATCGAGGATGCGCGCAATGGCCGCATGTTCATTCTGGTCGACGATGAAGACCGCGAGAATGAAGGCGATCTGATCATCCCGGCCCAGATGGCGACGCCCGACGCGATTAATTTTATGGCGAAACATGGCCGGGGCCTGATCTGCCTAAGCATGACCGGTAAGCGCATCAAGGAACTGGGCATTCCGCTGATGGCGTCCAACAATCAGGAACGCCACCAGACGGCATTCACCGTTTCCATCGAAGCGCGCGAAGGCGTGACGACCGGCATTTCCGCGCATGATCGCGCACGCACGATTGCGGTTGCGATTGATCCGACCAAGGGATCGCCGGATATTGTAACGCCGGGGCATGTATTTCCGTTAATGGCGCGCGACGGCGGCGTTCTGGTGCGCGCGGGTCATACAGAAGCGGCCGTCGATGTGGCGCGGCTGGCGGGGCTGAACCCCGCTGGTGTTATCTGTGAAATCATGAATGAAGA
>CAMTVX010000042.1:0-16741 GCA_947085295.1 uncultured Alphaproteobacteria bacterium
ACGAGGAATCGTCGGACGCCAGAAAACGCACGGCATGGGCGATATCCTGTTCTTCGCCGAGACGGCCAAGCGGATGGCGCGACACCACATCATCGACAAATTTCTGAAAGCCGCCTTCCTGGCGCTGGTTCATTGTCTGCTCACCCGCGCGCAACAATGGCGTGTTGATAAAACCCGGATGCACCGAATTGACGCGGATTTTTGCAGGCGCCAGTTCAATCGCCGCCGCCTTGGTCATCAGCCGCACGCCGCCCTTGCTGGCGCAATAGGCCACCGCGCGCGCGCCGCCGATAAATCCCATGATCGAGGAAATCGAAATAATCGATCCGCCGCCTGGCCACATATGGGCGCGTGATTTCATGGATGGAATCACATGCTTCATGCCCAGAAAAACGCCGTCGAGATTAATCGACATCAGCCGCCGCCAGCTATCCAGGCTCAAATCCTCCAGCGGTTTTGCAGCGCCCGCAACGCCTGCATTGTTCAGCAGAATATCGACGCCGCCATAAGACTGCACAGCAAACTTCACCGCCGCTTCCCATTGTTCTTCAATGGCCACATCATGCTTGAAGAATTTAGCCTCGCCGCCGGCCTTTTTAATCGCCGCCAGCGTCACTTGCGCCTCGTCTTCGCGCAGATCGGTGATCACCACTTTTGCGCCGGCTTCCGCCAGCTTTTGCGCCGACATGCCGCCAATGCCGCGCGCGCCGCCACTGATGATCGCAACTTTTCCATCTACCCGGTTCATTTTACGCTCCCTTATTATTGATTATTGCGCGACATAGCCGCCATCGACCACCACTTCTGATCCGGTCATAAAGGACGAATCGTCCGACGCCAGAAAGCACACCGCATTGGCGATATCCATTGGCACGCCCATGCGGCCAATGGGGTGGCGCGCCGTGATCATGTCCTTGATGACATTTTCACCAACCCCCACACCCTTGCCCAGATCTTTCAGCGCATTTTTCACCATGTCGGTTTCGGTGAAACCCGGATGCACGGAATTGACGCGGATTTTTGAAGGCGCCAGTTCCATCGCGGCGGCCTTGGTCAGCAACCGCACACCGCCCTTGGCGGCGATATAGGATGCGGCATTGGGCATGGCGATCAGGCCCATGATCGAGGAAATATTGATAATGGAACCGCCGCCCGGCCATTTGCTGGCGCGCGCACTGAGTGCGGGGATGCAATATTTGATGCCCAGGAACAGACTGTCCAGATCAATGGCGATGACGCGCCGCCACTGTTCAAGGGTGGTATCGATAATGGGTTTTCCGGCGTCTGCAATGCCTGCATTGTTGACCAGAATATCCAGTCCGCCAAAATTATCTACGGCGTATTTCACCGCATTCTGCCAGTCGGTTTCATTCACCACATCATGATGCAGGAACGCCGCCTTGCCGCCCGCCTTTTCAATTTCGGCAACGGTGGCCGCGCCCACTTCGTCCAGCAGATCGGTGATCAGCACCTTGGCGCCTGCGGCAGCCATTAATTTTGCGCTCGCCCCGCCCAGCCCGCGCGCGCCACCGGTAATCAATGCTACTTTGCCATCCAAACGGTTCATCTTGCTGTTCCCCTGTTACGTTTTTCATTTGCGCCTATCATGGCTGCAAATCGGTAAAAGGGCTAGAGCAAAAGGCTGAACTGCCCCACAATGCCAAAGGCGCCCGAGGCCGGATTATAGCCGCGCACCGTGACCCCGGCCTGCCATTGTCCCGTTGATGGCCCTGTGTCGCCGCGCGAAATTTTCAGCAAATGCCAGCGCGCATTTTCCCGGTGCGGGTCCAGCGCAGACGCAGATGACGGCGCCAGCACAGCTATCGGCCCGTGCGGCCCGGCCACATGATCAAACACGCCGCAATGCGTATGGCCATGCAGTATCAGCTCCGCCCCATGACGCGCAAAAACCGCTAAAAGAGCGTGTCGGTCCGTCAACCCCTTGCGCCGCGATGCGCCCGCCCGGCCCGGCGGATGGTGGATCATCACAATGCGCGCCAGCCCGGCTTTGCCCAGCCTTTCCAGCAGATCGTCCAACGCGGCCAACTGCGCGTCGCCCACCGCGCCGGTGGCGGAAAATACCCGCGTCGGAATAGCGGTTGAAACACCGATCAACGCAACCCCGCCGCGAATCCGGCAATAGGGAAATTTCGCACCCTGTATCGGCGCATCGCCCTGCATATAGGGTGCCCATTGCGGTTGTGCGCCATCAAACGCCCCCGGCATATAGGCGTCATGATTGCCGGGCACCAGGCTGATATCCTCTGGCGCGCCCAGCGTTTCAAGCCAGGCGGTGGCGCGGTTAAATTCACCGGGCAGCGAGACATTCACCAGATCGCCGGTCAGCACAATATGCTGCGGCTGATGGGCGTGAATATCACCAACCAGTGCCGCCAATATTTCCGGCAGATGGATATGACGCCGTTTCATGCGCCACGATAGAATACCGCTCAGCCTTTTGCCGGGCCTTGTTGCAAACAAACGCAGCTCCTGCGCCAAAAGGGGCAGATGTGGATCGGTAAAATGTGCGATGGTGAATGGGGCTGTCATATCGCTGCTCTGGATCACGTCCTTACTTACACGGTATATACCAGAAAACGACTATTTGAGTGATTCCTTGCACGATCTGTTGCGCGTAGAAGATTTAATGGTTGAATTCAGCCTGCCTGCCGGAAAGCGGCGCGCGGTGGATGGCGTGTCGTTTCGTGTGCCGCGCGGTAAAATAGTAGCGCTGGTGGGGGAATCCGGCTCCGGTAAAACCGTGATTGGTCAGTCGATCATGGGCCTGTTGCCACGCAATGGCCGCATTCTGGGTGGCAAAATCCTGTTCGACCATGACGAAGACGAGGCCACGCCGCGCATTGATGTTGCGAAACTGGCGCGCAATGCCGCCCCGATACGCGCATTGCGCGGGCACTATATGTCGATGATTTTTCAGGAACCGATGAGCGCGCTTTCCCCCGTGCACCGGATCGGCGATCAGGTCAGTGAGAACCTCAGCCAGCATTTGCAGATTTCGTCCGGGGAACGCCGCGCGCGCACCCTTGATATGTTGCGCCTGAGCGGCTTTCCCGATCCCGAACGGGCCTATAAGGCGTATCCGTTTGAGCTGTCGGGCGGCTTGCGCCAGCGCGCCATGATTGCCATGGCGCTGATCTGCCGGCCGTCGCTGCTGATTGCGGATGAACCCACCACTGCGCTGGATGTCACCATACAGGCGCAGATTTTGCTGCTGCTGCAAAATCTGCAACAGCAATTGCGCATGGCGGTGCTGATGATTACCCATGATCTGGGGGTGGTCGCGAACATTGCCGACGAAGTGGTGGTGCTGCATGAGGGCAAAGTGATGGAGGCAGGTGCGCGCGAGGATATTTTCCGACGTCCCGGCCACGCCTATTTGCGCGCCCTGATGGATGCAGCGCCGCGATTATCGGGTGCGCCGAAAATGCCGCCCAGCCCGATACCCGCTGCGGCACCGCTGCTGGAAATACAGGGATTGCACAAAAGCTATACTACCAACGGCGTAGATGAAGCGGCGGTGTCGGATGTCAGTTTTAGCCTGCCGCGCGGGGAATGCGTGGCGCTGGTGGGTGAATCCGGTTGTGGCAAAACGACGCTGGGAAAACTGATTTTACGTGCCGCACGGCCCGATGCGGGCAGCATCCGGTTTGACGGCGAAGATGTGCTGGCCATGCAGGGCGCGAATTTACTGCGCTATCGCAGCCGGGCGCAATTCATTTTTCAGGATCCCCAGTCCGCGCTGGATCCGCGCATGACCATTCTGGAATCATTGCGAGAGCCGCTGATCATTCACCGCATCGGCGATCGCTCATCCCAGACCCGGCGCGCCCAGGAACTGATGCAGCTTGTGGGGCTGGAACCGGGTCAGTTGGGGCGCTATCCGAATGCTTTTTCCGGCGGTCAGCGTCAGCGTATCGTGATTGCGCGCGCGCTGGCGCTGCGCCCCGAATTGCTGATATGCGATGAACCGGTTTCCGCGCTGGATGTATCGGTGCAGGCGCAGATTATCCGTCTACTGAAAGATTTGCAGTCGCGCCTGGGGCTGAGCTATTTATTCATCAGCCACAATTTGGCGGTGGTACGCGATATTGCGGGCCATATTCTGGTCATGTGCCGGGGCCGCCTGGTGGAAACTGCGGCGGCGAATGATCTGTTCGCAAATCCGGTTCACCCCTATACCCGCGCCCTGCTGGCGGCGGTGCCGGAACCTGATATTGATGCGCCGCTGGATTTTCTCCGTCTGGAGGCGGAACGCCTGTCCGATCCGCAAGGCTGGCCCGCGCCCTGGCGCCTGTCCAATGGCGATGGCGGCCGTATGCAGCAAATAAACCCCGGTCATTATGTTCGCATCGGGGGTGCCGATGCTGCGTAGAAATATTCTGACGCTGCTGTTGCTTGTGTTTTGCTGTGTTCCGGCATTCGCGCAATTGCCTGCTTATGTTGAAACGCCGTCGCTGACAGCACAGGTACAGGCAGGAAAATTACCCCCTGTTGTCGAGCGCCTGCCGGATCAGCCTCTGACCGTCAAATTCACCGGTAATGACATCGCGCCGGGTCAGCATGGCGGCATATTGCGTACCCTGATCAGCGGCCAGCGTGATATTCGCCATATGGTGGTGCTTGGCTATGCGCGCCTGATCGGGCGCGATCGCGATTTGAATCTGGTTCCGGATATTCTGGCGCGTGTTGATAATGTGGAAGACCGCATCTTCACCCTGCATCTGCGTCCCGCGCATAAATGGTCGGATGGCCAGGCTTTTACGTCGGAAGATTTTCGTTATTTCTGGGAAGATGTCGCCAATAATCCGGAGCTAAGTCCAAATGGTCCGGGTGCGGAGTTTCTGGTGGATGGGGTTTTGCCAAAGGTGGAATTTCTGGATGCCGTAACGGTACGCTACACCTGGCCAAAACCGCATCCCACATTTATGGATGCGCAGGCGCGCGCCAGTCCGCTGCTTATTTATCGTCCGGCGCATTATCTGAAACGGTATCACAGTCGCTATGCGGATACTGCCTGGCTGGCGGCGCAGATTTCTGCGGCGAAAGTGCATAACTGGGCGGCGCTGCATAATCGTCTCGATAATATGTACAATTTCGACAATGTGGCGCTGCCCACCTTGCAGCCCTGGACCAACACAACGTCTTCACCCGCCAGCCGCTATGTATTTCAGCGCAATCCTTATTATCACCGCGTGGACACCAATGGCCGGCAGCTTCCCTATATTGATCAGGTGGTGATGACGGTGACCGAAAGCCGGCTGATCGCGGCCAAAAGCAATGCGGGCGAAACAGATTTACAGGCGCGCGGGTTGGATTTTTCGGATATCACGGTACTAAAGCAGGGCGAAGTGCGCGGTCAATATGTCACGCGTCTCTGGCCGATTGCCACCGGCGCGCAGATCGCGCTTTATCCAAATCTGAATTATGACCGGGCGGTGATTCGTGATGTGCTG
Organism: uncultured Alphaproteobacteria bacterium; assembly: GCA_947085295.1. Lineage (GTDB taxonomy): Bacteria > Pseudomonadota > Alphaproteobacteria > UBA11222 > UBA11222 > UBA11222. The sequence goes on from CAMTVX010000042.1 coordinate 5,475, forward strand.
CGCGATGTGCGTTTTCGCCGCGCCCTGTCACTGGGCATCGACCGGCATCTGATAAACCGCTCGCTGTATTTTGGTCTGGCGGCGGAAAGCAATAATACCGTATTGCCGCAATCTGAATTATTCTTGCTGAAATTTGCGCAACAATGGGCGATGTATGATCCGGTTCAGGCCAATGCATTGCTGGATGAGATGGGACTGAACCGGCGTGACGCCAATGGCATCCGGTTGTTGCCGGATGGATCAAAACTGGAAATGATTGTTGAAACAGCCGATATGTCCACGGAACAAAGCGACGTGCTGCAACTGATTGGCGCAGACTGGCGACACATCGGTGTTGGTCTTTTTATCAAGCCAACGGAACGTGACGCCATGCGGGCGCGCGTCTATGCCGGGCGTTCAATGATGACGGTATGGGGGGGGCTGGATTTGGGTATTCCGGATCGCAATATGGCGCCCGATGAACTGGCGCCAATGTATCAGGACCAGTTGCAATGGCCGTATTGGGGGCAGTTTTATCAAACCGGCGGCCGGGCTGGCACACCGCCCGAATTGAAGCCAGCCGCCGAACTACTGACGCTGGCGCAACAATGGCGGGAAGCGGATCAAAACCGGCGCATGGAAATCTGGCAACAGATGCTGGCTATTCACGCGGATCAGTTGTTTACCATCGGCGTGATTTCCCAGGTGCGACAGCCGGTAGTGGTTTGCGCGCGTCTGCAAAATGTACCTGATGAAGGTTTTTATGGCTGGAGCCCCGGCGCGCTGTTTGGCGTGTACCGGCCAGATCAGTTCTGGTTCGCGCCAGCCCCTGCAATAACCAGCGGACCATAAACACTATGGGACGCTATTTTCTGAACCGCATCAGCATGATGATCCCGACATTGATCGCCATCAGTGTACTGATCTTTATGGTTATCCAGCTGCCGCCGGGTGATTATCTGTCCAATCAGGTGGCGGAATTGCAGGCCCAGGGCGAAGACGCCAATCTCGACAAAATCGCGTTTTTGCGCGATGAATTTGGTTTCGACAAACCCCTGATTGAACGTTATGGGCTGTGGCTTGGGGTATGGCCGGGCGAAAACGGATTTTCCGGCCTGTTGCAGGGTAATTGGGGATGGTCGTTTGAATATAACCAGCCCGTTGAAATTGTATTGGGGGACAGTCTGGTCTTTACCGTGCTGCTGAATTTCGCAACGGTACTGTGCATCTATCTGATTGCGTTTCCCATTGGTATTCTGTCGGCGGCGCGCCAGTACAGCATCGCGGATTACAGTTTTACCCTGCTTGGCTATCTGGGTCTGGCGACGCCCAACTTTCTGCTTGGCCTGATCCTTTTATATTATTCAAATTTGTGGTTTGGTCTGTTTATCGGCGGCCTGATGGCGCCGGAATATATCGATGCGCCCTGGTCGTGGGATAAGGCGCGTTCTGTGCTGGCGCATCTGGCCATTCCGGTGCTGGTGATTGGCGCCAGTGGTACGGCGGCCATGATCCGGCGGCTGCGCGCAAATTTACTGGATGAATTGCAAAAGCCATATGTGACAACAGCGCGCGCCAAAGGCATGGCGCCGCTGCATCTGTTGCTGAAATATCCGCTGCGCATGGCGCTCAACCCGTTTATTGCGGATATTGGCGATCTGTTGCCGCAAATGGTGTCGGGTTCGGTGATTGTGTCGGTGGTACTGAACCTGCCTACAATTGGGCCGATATTGTTGCAGGCCCTGCGCGCGCAGGATCATTATCTGTCGGGCTTTATTCTGCTGTTCGTTGCGGTGCTGACGGTTGTTGGCATGGCGATTTCAGATATGTTGCTGGCGCTGCTGGATCCGCGCATCCGCCTTGCAGGCAGGGCCGCGCAATGAGCGAAGAGTATCCAGATCGATTGCCGCATTTTATCAGTCAGGCGCCCTATGAACCGTCGGGCGCGCTGACTGACACCACGCCGCCAACACCGCAATGGCGGCTGGTGTGGCAAAAACTGAAACGCCATCGTCTGGCTTATATCAGCGCAATATTCCTGTTGCTGATTTACGCCAGCCTGCCTTTCAGCGAAATTATTGCGCCCTACGCGCTGGAAGATCGCAATGCGGATTATCTGTATGCGCCGCCCCAGTCGGTGCATCTGTTCCATAACGGCGAATTTATCGGCCCCTTTGTCTATGGCTATAAGGGCGTGGCCAATCTGGATTTATTCAAATGGGATTATCAGATTGATACCGGGCAGGTTCAGCCGTTGCGGTTTTTCTGTTCCGGCGCGGACTATCAGTTCTGGGGCCTGTGGCAGGGCAATTTTCATCTGGTCTGCCCCGCGTATAACGGTACACTATATCTGTTCGGTACGGATCGGCTGGGCCGCGATATGTTGTCGCGGGTGATTTATGGCACGCGCATTTCATTGACCATTGGACTGATCGGAATTTCCATCAGTTTTACGCTTGCGCTGCTGATCGGGGGGATGGCGGGATATTTTGGCGGCTGGGTGGATAACCTGACCCTGCGTCTGATCGAAATTATCCGCGCGATGCCTGAATTGCCATTATGGATGGCGCTTTCGGCGGCGCTTCCGATCACCTGGTCGCCGGTTGCGGTGTTTGCCGGACTGACGGTGATACTGGGACTGCTCGATTGGCCGGGGCTGGCGCGCGCCGTGCGCGCCAAATTGATGAGCCTGCGCGAGGAAGATTTCGCGACCGCCGCCACGCTGATGGGGGCCGGGCCAGCACGTCTGATCGCCCGCCATCTGCTGCCCAATTTTATGAGCCATCTGATCGCCAGCGCCACGCTTTCAATTCCCTCAATGATCCTGGGTGAAACGGCGCTGTCATTTCTGGGGCTTGGCCTGCGGCCGCCGGTCACCAGTTGGGGGGTATTATTAAGCGAGGCGCAAAACATCGCCGCCATCAGCTTTTACCCCTGGATCATGCTGCCCATGCTGCCGGTTATTCTGGTGGTGCTGGCGTTCAATTTCTTCGGCGACGGCCTGCGCGACGCCGCCGATCCGTATAGCTGAGCATTAGACCCGCTACAGTGGGGCAATATCTTCCTTCGATAGCGGGGCCTGTACCAGATGGCGGCGGTGGCTCATGACGCTGAACGGGATCAGCGCCAGATAGGCGAGGCCGGTCAGCACATACATCAGCCAGGGATAGCCAACCACCGCTGCGGCGGCAACGCCTGCGATCAGCAATATCGGCAGCACCATTTCACGCCCGATATGCGCGCGTTTTAATGAAAAGGTGGGAATGCGGCTGATCATCAAAAAAGCAATGCCGCAGGTATACATGCCCACCAGAAAGGATGCCTCGCGCAGCCATTCCCAGCCCACCAGAAACAGCGCAATGGGCAATAACGACAGACAGGCCCCGGCGGGCGCAGGTACGCCGGTAAAAAACTTCACGCTCCATTCCGGTTTATCAGGGGCATCCAGCGCAGTGTTGAAGCGCGCCAGCCGCAAGGCGCCGCACACCGCAAAGCCCAGCACAATAATCCAGCCCAGCCCGCCCAACTTATCCAGTGTCCACAAATACAGAATAAGCGCGGGCGTCACGCCGAAATTGACAAAATCCGACAGCGAATCCAGTTCCGCGCCGAATTTGCTGGTGCCCTTTAACAGGCGCGCCACCCTGCCATCCAGCGTATCAATAATCGCGGCCACCGCAATCGCCAGCACCGCCATGTCAAAGCGGTCATGGATCGCCAGTTGCACGCCGGTCAGCCCCGCGCACAGGCCAAGCACCGTCAGAATATTGGGCGCCAGACTGCGCAGCGGCAGCGAACGGCGCGTTGGCCGGTCAAACAGCATGCGCGGCCCTGCTGATTATCTGCATTATGATCTGTGTCCTGTACGCTGCGCTTCACCGCTGTTCAGATCGGCGATCACGGTTTCGCCCGCCACCATGGTTTGCCCCAGCACCACCAAGGGCGCAACCCCTTCGGGCAGATAAACATCGACGCGGCTGCCAAACCGGATCATGCCAAACCGCTCACCTGCACGCAGAGACTGATTTTCACCAGCCCAGCAAATGATGCGCCGCGCCACCAGTCCGGCAATCTGCACAACCGCCAGCCGCGCGCCATCGGCCGTCGTCAGGCACAGCGCGTTGCGTTCATTATCCTCGCTCGCCTTGTCCAGCGAGGCGTTGAAAAACAGGCCGGGAATATAGGCGATTTTGGTGATCGTGGCGTCAATCGGGATACGGTTCACATGACAGTTGAAAACATTCATGAACACACTGACCCGCGTCATCACAGGTTCGGACATGTCCAGCTCAATGGGCGGCGGTACCTGTGTGATGGCTGAAACCACCCCATCGGCGGGGCTGATAACCAGGCCGCTGCGTTCGGGTGTGACACGCGCCGGGTCGCGAAAAAAATAGGCGCACCAGCAGGTCAGCAAAACGCCGATCCAGCCCAGCGGGTCATAAATCAAAAACAGCACCAGGGTAACGGCAATGAAAATCGCAATAAAGCGATGTCCTTCACGATGGATCGGCGCAAAAATTGAAGTCAGTACTTCCATGCGGATATTCTGCTCTCTGGGTGATGGAAACGGGTATGGTTTGTCAGTGTAGCCTTAATATAGTGGCAAGTTAAGCGCTTGATTTCATCAGATCTTGCTGTTGCAATTTCTGATTTGGAAGATGGTCTTCATCATCTACCTGCTGGCGCTGCCACAGATGCGCATAGGCGCCGCGCTGTTCCAGCAGGCTGTCATGGTTGCCGCGCTCGATAATATAGCCGCCATCCAGCACCAGAATTTCATCCGCATCCACAATCGTCGACAGGCGATGCGCAATCACCAGTGTCGTCCGGTTGATGGAAATTTCAGCCAGCGAGGCCTGAATTTCCCGCTCGGTATGGGTGTCCAGCGCCGATGTCGCTTCATCCAGAATCAGGATGGGCGGATTTTTAAGAATGGTGCGGGCAATGGCCACACGCTGCTTTTCTCCGCCGGACAGTTTCAGGCCCCGTTCGCCGACCCGGCTGTCATAGCCGTTTGGCAGACTGGCGACAAAGCGATCGATCCGGGCAAGGCGCGCGGCCTCAAAAATTTCCGCATCCTGCGCATCCGGACGACCATAGCGGATATTATAGCCGATGCTGTCATTGAACAGCACCGTATCCTGCGGCACGATACCAATGACGGCGCGTAAAGAAGCCTGGGTTACTTTGGCGATGTCCTGCCCGTCAATCAGGATGCGCCCGCCACTGACATCGAAAAACCGGTATAGCAGCCGTGAGATGGTTGATTTGCCCGCGCCACTGGGGCCGACAATCGCCACGCGTTTTCCCGCCGGAACCGTAAACGACACATCGTGTAAAATGTTGCGCCCTGCCTCATAAGTGAAACGCACATTTTCAAATCTGATTTCGCCGCCTGTTACAAACAGTTCCTGCGCCTCCGGCACGTCCTGGATTTCGGGCGGCTGATGCAGCAACGCAAACATGCTTTCCATGTCGGCCATTGACTGCCTGATTTCGCGATACACCGATCCCAGCAGGTTCAGCGGCACGAAAAGCTGCACCAGCATCGCATTCACCAGCACAAAATCGCCGATGGTCCGGGTTCCCGCCATCACCCCATTGCCCGCCAGACACATCATCACCACCAGGCCCGCCGCAATAATAACGCCCTGTCCGGTATTCAGAAACGACAGGCTTTTATTGGTGATCACCGACGCCCTTTCATAGCCCGCCAGTGATTGGTCATAGCGCCTGCTTTCATGTTCCTCGTTGCAGAAATATTTTACGGTTTCAAAATTCAGCAGGCTGTCGATAGCTTTGGTGTTGGCCTCGGTGTCGCGGTCATTCATGATTTTGCGATGATATGTGCGCCATTCCGTTACTGAAAAGGTAAACCAGATATAGATCCCAACCATGCCCAGCGTCGCCAGCATGTACCAGATACCAAAGGCATAAAAGAAAATCGCCGCGACCAGAATGATTTCCAGTATCGTGGGCACAATATTGAACAGGCTGAAGCGCAACAGATAATCAATACCCTTGGTACCGCGATCAATGACGCGGCTAAGCCCGCCGGTGCGCCGGTCCAGATGAAACCGCAGCGACAGCGCATGCACATGCCGAAACGTAATCAGCGCCAGACAGCGCGCCGCATACTGGCTGACATCTGCGAACACCGCATCGCGTCCCTGGGTAAACACCTGTTGCAGGGCGCGCGCGAAACCATAGGCCAGAATGAGCGTGATGGGGATCGCCAGCAGATCCAGATTGGCGGCAATGCGCCCGGCATTGCCTGCGGCCTCTATTGCTGCCGCATTGTTGCCAGATGCCTGTGGGCCAAGACTGTCCACGGCGGCCTTGTACAGAAACGGCACATAGACGGTAACAATTTTGGATAGCAGCAACAGGATTACGGCCAGCACCACACGCAGGCGCAAATCGCTGCGCCCGGCCGGCCACAGATATGGCGCAACCGTCTCCAGGGTTTGCCACTGATTTTCTGGCGCCTGTTTGTCTTCGGCGCCGCCTGCAAGAGATCGCACGTGTTTTATACCTGCCAAAAAAAACGGGGCCGGTGGTAAAACCACCGGCCCCGCATATTCTAAAGCATATCAGCCTGGTTAGCGAACACCAATCCGGCGGATGTAATCCGGGGTGTAGCGATCAAGTTGCAGCTCGTCCGCGAAGTGGTTGACGGACGGCTCCTCGTTGAAGAACTCCTGCGCTGTGTAACGTCCGGCGTTCAAATCATATGACACGGTTCCGGCGGTATCGCAGGTCGGCACATTGTAATGAACGTAGGGGAACTGCTCATGCACGCGCCAAATCTCGCCACGCGCGTCATGATTTACGGCAGCAACGGTATGATAGGAATCCTCATCCTGCCAAAACACGCGCTTCTTGTAGATATGGCGGGTGTCGGCCCGTAAATTTGCCGTAATAACATGGGTGCGCCGCAGTTCATAACGGGGGTAATCCTGATTGATCACATCCGGCTTGAACAAATCGGAGTATTTAACGGTGGATGCCGCCATGCGGTAATTATTGGCAGAGATGATCGACTCATTGCGCCCGTTATAGGTCCAGTCATAACGATCAAGCGAGCCATTGAACATATTGAAGGCGTCAATGGTGGACAGACCGTCATCGTTGAAGCTGGGATTATCATAGGCGATATTCGGTGCCCGACGCACCCGGCGCGTACCCGGGCTGTAAACCCATGCCTTGCGCTCCCCAACCACGGGGTCGTGGATCAACACGACGTTACCCGCCGCACGTGCGGGAGAAACTGTATTGTTGATATAGTAGGCCCAGATGTCGTTAATATCTTCGACCTTGGTCATGGTCGGATCGGCGTATGGAAAAATCACCTCGTCCTGGACCGTATAGACCGAATATTCGCCGGCGCGCGTCGGCGCCGCCGACACATATTGGCGTGTTAGCTTGTACCCGCGATACCGCAACCGCTGATTGAAGATGTTTTCGTTGGCGACACCGGTGATCGGGAATGGCACGCCCATGATCGACCCGGTAAAGCCGTTGCCACTGGGGATCATCTTTCCAACCACAGCGTTATTTTTATTCGCTTCGTACACGCTTGGTGGATTGGCGCAGGTGCGGCGGGTCTCATAGACATTCATCTTGTAAGCGCCGGGATAGGCTTTCAGAAGTGAAGTGCTTACCTGGGTCAGTTTGCCCTCGTACTGGGCCACATTTGCAGGAGTGATCGTGTAAAGGGGTTTGTCATTCGGGAATGGGTCAGGATGGCGATCACCCTGATTATAGCTCACACCCGCCGGGATGGATGACAGGCCGCCAGTCCATTCTGTAATCGTCCCGTCCTTGTTACCGGATTTTTGCGATCCAAGCGGGGTCAGATCCTGACCCAGCCGCGCAGCAACCTCGGCCGGGACATCTGCCCATGCCGCTCCGGCAATAAGACCTGCCGTAAATAACCCCATTAATGTAGCCGATCGTAAGGCCATTATTCCCCTCCCATGTCGTTGACTGCGTGTTTGCCAAGATCCTGTAGCAACCTGTTGTGACTCCGGACTTACAGAATGATTCTCAAACCTATTAAGTACTCAAAGTCAGGTCTTATTGTTTACCTTGTGAATAAGCTAATACGAGTCCCCTGCCAAGCGCCAGTCAAATTTTACTGTTTAGCAATAAATCACGGGATAGTGTTCAGACTCATGGGGCGCTAACCGGGTCCGTAGCGGGTTGGACTTGCGGGGCAGGTGCGGCGGGGATATCAAATACCTGCCCGGGATAGATGAGATCAGGATCACGGATTTGCTGTTTGTTTCCGGTGAAAATCACACTATAGGCCATGCCCGAGCCGTAAATATTGCGTGCAATTTCCCACAGGGCGTTACCCTGCATGACCATCACCTGTTGTGCGCCCATGATCAGGCGGCCCTGTTCGGCGCGCGAAAATGACACTTCGGCGCGCAGCAACACCTTACCTGCGGGGTCAAGCTGGTCGCCGCGCAATTTGTGCTCACCGTCTGTAACCTTGCCGCTATAGGCCAGCTCCCAACTGCCTTTTTCATCTGCCAATGTGTCGCCCACCAACTGATTATCCAGATAGACCCGCACCAGCCTTGCCGGTTCGGCGCGCCCGGAAAGCATGGCGCCCCCCTGTGGCGCCAGATCAATGCCTGCCACGGTCACGCCGGTTGGGGGCGCGGCCGGCAGACCCTGATCCAGAATACGGGTGGCCCTGCCGGGGCGACTAACTGCCACAAAGACCGCTCCATCAGGACGATCCGGAACCGAAATAATAGCTGAATCCTTGGATAAAACTGGGCCATTTTCGCCCAATTGCGCTTGCAGTGTAAGCACCTGCGCCCCCGGCTTCAGGGCTGCCTCAGGTATCATCACCCAGTCGCCGCGCTTGTCTGCCAGGACCTGCCCCAGCACCAGATCGCCGGATTTGATGATCACTTTTGCGCCGGGGGCAGCGCGGCCAGCCATGACGGCATTGCCATCGCGGGTGACGCGAATGACATCGAAACCGGGATCGGTGACGTCAGATACCGGCTTGTCCTTTGCTGATTCGTTTTGCGCGATTTTGGACTGTTGCGTCACAAGCTCTCCCTGCTGAAACGCCAGCCGGGCAATCAGCGCCAATATGGCAAGCAGAAAAAAACCCAGCAAAATCAGGATTTCACGACGGGGCAGCGGCAGGGATTTCGATAAATAATTCCGGCGCATCACAGTTCAGTCACCTTTTTCTGCTATGAATTACTCCATGCAACAACTAGAGCATACAAAAGATGAGCAGACAAAAATCTATTTGTGTCTATTGCGGATCAAAGGTCGGTAAAGACCCCGTGCATGCTGCCAACGCGCAGCAATTGGGAACCTTACTCGCAGATCGCAAGATTCGTATGATCTATGGCGGCGGCAGCATCGGCCTGATGGGCATCACGGCCCGCGCGACGATGGACGCGGGCGGTCATGTGGTGGGGGTAATCACCCAGCATCTTGAAGAACTGGAAGTAGGTTTGACCGGCATCTCCATGCGCCATATAGAGGCAACCATGCATGCCCGCAAAATGCGCATGTTCGAAATGTCAGATGGCTTTATTGCCCTGCCTGGTGGTTCCGGGACGCTGGACGAGATCGCCGAAATTCTCTGCTGGCACCAGATCGGACTGCATAACAAGCCCTGCGCATTGCTGAACACGACCGGTTACTGGACACCGCTGGTGCAGATGCTGCGCATAATGACCGATCAGGGCTTTCTGACCGGGGCGGGCCAGGATTATTTCTATCTTGCCGATTCCGTAGAAGCGGCGCTGGACTATATTGAACAGCACAGTGCGCGCCAGGTCGATGCCAAGCGAGTGGTCGACGTCAGGCATTCCTGATGCTATATCGAATGAAATCCAGTCTGAATGAGGAAACTGCATGAGCAAGATCAAGGTCAAAAACCCCGTCGTTGAACTCGATGGTGACGAAATGACGCGCATCATCTGGAAGATGATTCGTGAAAAACTGATCCTTCCCTATCTGGATGTGGATTTGAAATATTATGATCTTGGCATGGAAAATCGCGACGCCACCAATGATCAGGTGACAATTGATTCCGCCGAGGCCATCAAGAAATATGGCGTGGGCGTGAAATGCGCCACCATCACCCCGGATGAAGATCGCGTAAAAGAATTCAAGCTCAAGAAAATGTGGAAATCGCCGAACGGCACCATCCGCAATATTCTGGGCGGCACAGTATTTCGTGAACCGATCATTATCCAGAATGTGCCGCGCCTCGTGCCGGGCTGGACGCAGCCGATCGTGATCGGGCGCCATGCGTTTGGCGATCAGTACAAGGCCACGGATTTTGTCGTGCCAGGCCCAGGCAAGCTGACCATGACGTTTACGCCAGCCGATGGCGGCAAGCCGATGAATTATGAAGTGTTCGATTTTCCCGGCGGCGGCGTTGCCATGGGCATGTACAATCTCGATGAATCGATCCGCGAATTCGCCCATGCCTGCCTGAACTATGGGCTGCAACGCAAATGGCCGGTTTATCTGTCCACCAAGAACACGATTCTCAAGGCCTATGACGGGCGCTTCAAGGATCTTTTCCAGGAAGTATTCGATAGTCATTATGCGGATGGATTCAAAAAAGCCGGCATCATTTATGAACATCGCCTGATCGATGACATGGTTGCGGCCGCAATGAAATGGAGCGGCGGCTTTGTGTGGGCGTGTAAAAATTATGATGGCGACGTGCAGTCCGATACGGTCGCGCAGGGCTTTGGCTCGCTCGGCCTGATGACCAGCGTGCTGATGACGCCAGACGGCAAGACCGTCGAAGCCGAAGCCGCGCACGGCACCGTCACCCGGCATTACCGCCAGCATCAGCGCGGCGAAAAAACCTCGACCAATCCGATTGCTTCTATCTTTGCCTGGACGCGCGGCCTTGCGCATCGCGGCAAGCTGGACAACACGCCAGAGGTCACGGCGTTTTCACAAAAAATCGAACAGGTCTGTATTCAGACCGTTGAAAGCGACAAGATGACCAAGGATCTGGCGCTGCTGATCGGCCCGGATGAACCCTGGATGACGACAGAAGACTTTCTCGACGCGATCGATAAAAATCTGCAAAAGGCGATGGCGTAACGCCGCGCTAGTGCGCATCACGTTTAGGTTGAACCAGGACCAACACACGGGCTGTCACCCCGGCCTTGTGCCGGGGTCCAGGAGTCACACGGGAAAGCCTGTGTTTGAGGCCCTGGATCCCGGAACAAGTCCGGGATGACACCCTGGGGGATGCTTCCGTCAAATAATGA
>CAMTVX010000043.1:0-18301 GCA_947085295.1 uncultured Alphaproteobacteria bacterium
AACGTGGATAAGGGGCTGCCCTGCGGTTCGGAGCGCTTCATTCGTAAAATCGAAAAAATTGCCGGCAGAATTTTGACGTTCAAACCGCAAGGCAGGCCCAGGAAAGCGGACGACGAAAACAAAGGGTAGCGTCCCCTTTTAGATTCTAAGGGTAGCGTCCCCTTTTAGATTCTTGTCCTGTTATCAGGCAATGAACAATGCGCCACCCTGTTTCCCTGCCGATTTGCGTCGAAACCCAGATGGCCGCATTGGATAAAGTGCTGGCCTAAAATAGCATACGGGGTAATCTGGGGGTCGTTATATTTAAGGAGCCATCCATGCCCGTATTGCCCAATTCGCTTGAAGCCCGTGATATTGCCAGCGTGCTGCATCCCTATACCAATATGGCCAGTTTTCCGCAGGCCGGGCCGTTTTTGATTGATCGGGGCGAAGGGGTCTATGTGTTTGACCGGGAGGGCAATGGTTATATTGAAGGCATGGCGGGACTGTGGTGCACGTCGCTCGGCTTCAACGAAAAGGAACTGATCGAGGCCGCCACCGCGCAGATGCACAAACTGCCATTCTATCATGTGTTTGGCGGCAAGGGGCATGAGGGGGCCATTGATCTGGCCGAAAAACTGAAAGCCATGATGCCGTTCAAGGCGGGCAAGGTGTCGTTCTGCGGTTCCGGCTCCGAGGCCAATGACACGCAGGTGAAGCTGGTCTGGTATTACAACAATATTATCGGGCGGCCGAAAAAGAAAAAGATCATCAGCCGCATCAAGGCCTATCACGGGGTGACAGTGGCCACCGCCAGCCTGACCGGATTACCGCATCTGCATGCCGACTGGGATTTGCCGATTGCAAATATTCTGCATACGGATTGCCCGCATTATTACCGCTTTGCCAAAGACGGTGAAAGCGAAGCCGAATTTTCCACGCGGCTGGCAAATAATCTGGACGCCATGATCCAGCGCGAAGGGCCGGACTCCATCGCGGCCTTTATCGCCGAACCGCTGATGGGGGCGGCGGGCGTGCTGATCCCACCCGGCGATTATTTCGAAAAAATTCAGGCGGTGCTGGGAAAATATGACATTCTGTTTATCGATGACGAAGTGATCACCGGCTTTGGACGCACCGGCAACATGTTTGGCGCGGAAACTTTCGGGCTGCGTCCCACCAGTATGTCGCTGGCCAAGGCGCTGTCATCGGCCTATGTGCCGATTGGTGCTGTGATCCTGCCGGAATTCATGGATGAGGCGATTGCCGAGGGTAGCCGCCGCAACGGCAATTTCGGGCATGGCTATACCTATACCGGGCATCCGCTGGGCTGTGCCGTCGCGCTTAAAACGCTGGAGCTGTACGAGCGGATGGATATTGTGGGCCGGGTGCGCCGGGTCATGCCGCTGTTTCAGAAACGTTTGAAGAAACTGGGCGATCATCCGCTGGTGGGGGAGGCGCGCGGCGTTGGCCTGATCGGCGCGATTGAACTGGTGGCGGACAAGGCGACCAGGCGCGCTTTCAAACCCGCACAGGGGGTTGGGCTGCTGGGCCAGAAATGGGCGCAGGCCAACGGGTTGATCGTGCGCGCCATTGGCGACAGTTTGGCGTTATGCCCGCCGCTGATCATCACGGAAGAAGAAATTGATCTGATGTTCGACCGGCTGGAACGCGGGCTGAACGAAACCGATGGGCAAATTACGCGCGAAGGGTTACGATCCGCATAAAAATAACACAACAGGGGAGGCACAGATGAAGACGCTGAAAATCGGCAATGCAACAGTGGACGCGGTTGTCGAATGGTCGGGCAATCTGTTCGATGTGGCCAGTTTCTGGCCCGGACGTTCCTGGGACGCGATCGAGGCCGAACGTGACTGGCTGGAGCCGCACTTTCTGCTGCCCAAAGACAAAATGAAACAGGGTGTGTTGCAGGCCAGCCTGCACACTTATCTGATCCGCACCCCCAAACATAATATTCTGGTCGATACCTGTGTCGGCAATGATAAACCGCGCAGCGCAATACCCGCGTGGAATATGATGAACTCGGATTATCTGGCGAAGATCGCGGCGCTTGGCGTAAAGCCGGAAGAAATTCATTATGTCATGTGCACGCATCTGCATTTTGATCATGTCGGATGGAACACCAAACTGCTGGATGGCCGCTGGGTTCCCACATTTCCCAATGCGCGCTATATCTTCGCCAAAACCGAATATGAGCATTGGCTGAACGACAAGGACGGTCACGCCATGGATGGATCATTCGAGGACAGCGTATTGCCGGTGGTCGAGGCCGGACGCGCCGATCTGGTGAAAAGCGATTTCGCCATTGATGATAATATCTGGCTGGAACCCGCGCCCGGCCATACGCCGGGATCGGTGTGCATCAACCTTGCCAGCGGCGGGGACAAGGCGCTGTTCACCGGCGATGCGATCCATCATCCGATCCAGATCGCCTATCCCGACTGGAGCACGGCGTTTTGTTCCGACGCCAAGGGTTCAGAAAACGCGCGGCGCAACATCATCAACAAAATCTGCGATACCGACACCTGGCTACTGGCGGCGCATTTCATGGACCCGACGGTGGCGCGTGTGGTGCGCAACAAGGATCGCTGGAAGCTGAAATTATGACCATGACAGCATCGGCGCGGCCCGAACGCCGTTATATCTATAACAGCCTGATGACGGACAGCCGCCGTTGGGATGGGTTCAAACCCCGCGATGGCGACATTGTCATTTCGACGCCGCCCAAATGCGGCACCACCTGGACGCAGATGATCTGCGCCCTGCTGATTTTTCAGAAAACAAAATTTGATCGCATGCTGCGTGAAATGACGCCCTGGCTGGATGCGCCGCTGAAACCCGTTGAAGAAGTGCTGGGTGTGCTGGAGGCGCAAACCCATCGCCGCTTTATCAAGACCCATACCCCGCTGGATGGCCTGCCTTATTTCGAGAATGTGCATTATCTGTTTGTCGGGCGTGACCCGCGTGACGCCTTTGTTTCACTGGGGAATAATATGCAGAACATGACCCCCGATGTGATGGGGCAGATGGCGGGCAATGCCCAGGCGCGCGGCGTTAGCCTGCATCCGCCGTCCACAGATCATCATGGCGCGTTTCGCGGCTGGCTGAATGCCGACGGTGTCGCTGCCAATGTGCCGGATTTTGACATCTTGCATCACGCGCGCACATTCTGGGATTTCCGGCATCTGCCGAATATTCATCTGCTGCATTATAGCGATATGAAAGCCGATCTTGACGGCCAGATGCGTCGTGTTGCGGATGCGCTGGGTATCAAAGTTGAAGTGGCCCTGTGGCCGGAACTGGTGGCGGCGGCGGAGTTTGAGGCGATGAAGGAAAATGCCAACAGGCTGGTGCCGGGGCCGGGGCATCCCGATCCCTGGCTGGATAATTCCCGCTTTTTTAACAAGGGCGCCAATGGCCAGTGGCAGGGTGTGCTGGGCGAGGCGGAACTGCAACTGTATCAGCAGGTGATGGCGGCGCGGCTGACGCCGGAACTTGCCCATTGGCTGGAAAATGGCTGGAACCAAACCAGGGGGGAAACACAATGAAAACACTGAATATCGGCAATGTCACCGTGGACCGGGTGCAGGACTGGACAGGACCGGTGTTTCATGTGCCGGACACCTGGCCCGGCAGCACCTGGGAACAGGTAGAGGCCCAGCGCGACTGGCTGGAACCGCATTTCATCTATCCAAAGGGACAGGGCAAGGATGGCGTTCTGGACGTCAGCCTGCATACTTATGTGATCCGTACGCCGCATTTCAATATTCTGGTCGACACCTGTGTCGGCAATGACCGCAAGCGCGCCGCCATTCCCGAATGGAATATGATGAATACGGACTATCTGGCGAAGATCGCGGCCTTTGGTCTGCAACCCGAAGATATTCACTATGTGATGTGCACCCATCTGCATTTTGATCATGTGGGCTGGAACACCAAATTGCTGAATGGCCGCTGGGTGCCGACATTTCCCAATGCGCGCTATATTTTCCACAAAACTGAATATGAATATTGGCGCGATCATCAGGATCATTTCGCAATGGACAACTCCTTTGCCGACAGCATCCTGCCGGTGGTGGAGGCCGGACGCGCCGATCTGGTAAAGGGTGATTTCGCCATTGACGACACCATCTGGCTGGAACCCAGCCCCGGCCATTCACCCGGCCATGTCTGCATCAATCTGAAAAGCGGTGGGGACAGCGCGCTGTTCACCGGCGACGCGTTCCACCATCCGGTCCAGGTCGCCTATCCTGAATGGGGCATTTTTGCTGACACCAACCCGGCGGACTCGGCAATGTCACGACGAAGGATCATCGATAAAATCTGCGACACCGACACCTATATCATGGCTGCGCATTTCATGGACCCGACGGTGGCGCGCGTGGTGCGCAACAAGGATCGCTGGAAACTGAAGGTGTAAATCAATCGAATATCATTCAGGGTGACAACTTGATCAGGAGTTTTTTAGCTTGAATTGTTCCATACGGTGTCACCCCGCACTTGTTGCGGGGTCCAGGGTTCCAAACTCAGGCCTTCGCGTGTGGCTCCTGGACCCCGGAATAAATCCGGGGTGACAAGCCGTGGGTATGGCATGGACAAACCTAAAATCACCCAACTGTAGAAATTTTTATAAAGGTATAATCATGTCAACAGCAACACGCCCGGAACGCAAATATATCTATCACAATATGACCACGGACAGCCGCCGCTGGGATGGGTTCAAACCCCGCGACGGCGACATTATTATTTCGACGCCGCCCAAATGCGGCACTACCTGGACGCAGATGATCTGCGCGCTGCTGATTTTCCAGAAACCAAAGCTGGATCGCAAGCTGAGCGATTACACCCCCTGGCTGGATATGCCGGTAAAGCCGGTTGCGGATGTTCTTGCTGTGTATGAGGCGCAAACCCATCGGCGTTTCATCAAGACCCATACGCCGCTGGATGGCATTCCCTATTTCGAAAATGTCACCTATCTGTTTGTGGCGCGCGATCCGCGCGATGCGTTCTTTTCAATGGGCAATCATCGGAAAAATATGGACCCCGAAGTGATGGCCAACATGCTGCGCGCCGCCCAGGCGCGCAATGTGCTGCTGCAAAAGCCCGCCGCCGATGTGCAGGGCGCGTTCCGCAACTGGATCAGCAATAGCGGCATACCCGAGGATGGCCAGCCGCTGGAATTTAATGTGCTGCATCATGCGCGCACATTCTGGGAATTCCGGCATCTGCCGAATATTCATCTGCTGCATTATAATGATATGAAGGCGGACCTTGCTGGACAGATGCGCCGTATCGCGGATGCCGCCGGCATTTCTGTCGATGCGAAGTTATGGCCGGAACTGGTGGCGGCGGCGGGTTTCGAGGCCATGAAAGAAAACGCCGACACGCTGGCCCCGACCACCGCTGGTCCAAAACAATGGCTGGATAACGCGGCATTCTTTAACAAGGGCGAACATGGCCAATGGCAGGGCATTCTGGGTGACGAAGAACTGACGCTGTATCGCCAGATCATGGACACGCGGCTGCAACCGGAACTTGCGCAGTGGCTGGAGCATGGCTGGAACGGATAATCACGCCGCCGCGCGCCGCCGCGCCAGCCAGATGATCACGGCGGAGGTAACGAACATCATGCCGCCATACACGGCGGGCGTCAGGATCAGTCCGGGTTCTTTCAGCAGGGTGCCGCCGATCATATAGGCGGTGGTGACGTTTTGCACCCCGGTCTCGATCACCACCGTCATGGTGCGCATGGTGTCCAGTTGCGCCACGCGGCAGGCCACATAGCCAGCGCTGCTTGCGGTGACCAGCAATGCGATAACCGCAATAAAGGCGTAATGCAGATCCGTCGCATCAAGCCCGTTGGCGATCATCACGCTGGCCAGCAGGATACCGGCAAACAGGACCATCGCCACGATACGAAAATAATTTTCAACTTTTCGCGCAAAGACCGGAAAAAAATAATTTACCGCCATCCCTGTGAACAATGGCAGCAGAATAAAAATTCCCAACCGCGACACGGTATCGACAAAGCCAAGCTGCACCGACGCATTCATGCCGGCAAACTGCGCCAGGCCAAAATTTACGACAAGGGGAATGGTGAACACGGTCACCACGCTGCTGATCGCCGTCAGCGACACTGCCAGCGCCACATCGCCGCGCCCCGCATAAACGACCGCGTTGGAGGTAACCCCGCCCGGACAGGCCGACAAAATCACCAGCCCGCCCGCCACCAGTGGCGGAAAATCGAACACCGACAATACGGCAAACGCCGATAAGGGCAATAATATCGCATGACCCAGAATGCCGACAATCGCCGGGCGCGGCGTGCGCATCACCCGGGTAAAATCCTCACCGCTGAGGGACAGCCCCAGCCCCAGCATCATGATCATCAAAATGACGGGAAGTGCTACCTGTGTCCCGAACATCAGAGCATTCATGATTTCCCCCATTCCCTGCTGCGTGGCGGGGCACCCCAGCACGTGCTTGTAGGTTATGGTTTTTTACGGCACTATTGCCAGAGGAAAATTATCGGTAAGGAACCGCTATGGATGCGCTGTTGTTGACAATATTTATTCTGCTGCTGGTGCTCGCTCTGTCAGGGGTCAAGATCGTACCGCAATCCCAGGAATATGTCGTCGAGCAATTTGGCAAATACACCAAAACGCTGCCGCCTGGCCTGAATTTCATTATCCCGATTCTGAACCGTGTGGCGAGCAAGGTCAGCATTCTGGAGCGCCAGTTAGAGCCGCAACAGATCAGCGTCATCACCAAGGATAATGTCGAAATTCATCTGACGGCAGCGGTATTTTTTCGCGTCATTGATCCCGCAAAATCGGTGTACCGGATTACCGACATTGATGCGGCGGTAAAAACCACCGTGACCAGCATTGTGCGCTCGACCGGCGGCCAGATGGAATTTGACGAGGTGCAATCGAAACGCGAATTTATCAGCGAAAAAATCCAGGCCTCGCTGTCCGAGGCGTGCGCGATCTGGGGTATCGAAATCACCCGTACGGAAATTCTCGATGTCTCGGTTGACGCCGCCACCCGCAGCGCCATGCAACAACAGCTTAACGCCGAACGTGAGCGTCGCGCCGCCGTCACCAAGGCCGAGGGCGACCGCCAGGCGCAGCAGTTGCGCGCAGATGGCGATCTGTACACCGCGCAAAAACATGCCGAAGGGCGCCGCGTGCTGTCCGATGCCGAAGCCTATGCCACCACCCAGGTTGGCGCCGCCATTCAGGCCAATGGTCAGGCTGCGATTGATTTTGAAATTATGAAACAACAAATTCTCAGTATCGCCGAACTGGCAAAATCCCCAAATTCAAAGCTGATTATAATCCCGACCGACGTAACCAAAACGCTGGGCGGTCTCGCGGCATTGCTTGAAGGGTATCGCGCCAAATGAGCGTTGTAATTGACAGTGTACTGAATAATCCTGCGCTTAGCTGGGCGTCGTTCGCCGCCATTTTGCTAATCATCGAAGTGGTTACTCCGGGCGGATTTTTTCTGCCCTTTGCTGCCTCCAGCCTGTTGCTTGCCGTGGCCGCGTTCACAGGGGTTTTGCCACAATCTTTTTTGCCGCAGGTGGTGTTGTTTGCGGCCCTTGGACTGGCGCTAATCCCGGTGGCCCGTAAACTGCTGCGCCGTTACAGCGACACAACACCAGACATCAACAAATATTGAACAGGGTTTGCAGACAGGGAGGGTGAGATGCAGTCAAAACCATTCAGGCCGTTGCAATTCGGTGACATCAGCGTGGATCGCTGCGTGGAGCATGAAGGCGACTTTTTCCCGCCCGCCAGGATGTTTCCATTATCAACGCCAGAGGCGGTCGATGCCGAGCGCGACTGGATGGAGCCGCATTTTATTAAACCCAAATCCGGCGGGGGCCGCATGCAGGCCGGGCTGTTCGCCTATGTCATCCGCACCGGACGCCATACGATTCTGGTGGATACCTGTGTCGGTAATGACAAGCCACGCGCCTTTTCGCCCGCCTGGAATATGAAAAAGACCAACTGGCTGTCCGATCTGGCGGCCATGGGGGTGGCGCCTGAAGCCGTCACGCATATTATGTGCACCCATCTTCATGTCGATCATGTGGGCTGGAATACGCGGCTGGAAAATGGCCGCTGGGTGCCGACATTTCCCAATGCGCGCTATATTTTCCACAAGACGGAATATGACCATTGGCTGAGCGATCCCGATGCGGTGGGCATGGATGGCTGCTATGACGACAGTATTCTGCCGGTCGTTGACGCGGGCCTGGCCGATCTGGTGAAAAGCGATTTCGCCATTGACGATTCAATCTGGATCGAACCCAGCCCGGGCCACACGCCAGGGCATATTTTCATCAATCTGAAGGGCGGCGGGAAAAGCGCACTGTTCACTGGCGACAGTTTTCATCATCCCATACAGGTCGCCTATCCAGAATGGTCCAGCTTTGCCTGCACCGACAAGGAACAATCGGCGGCAACACGGCAAAAGACTGTCGCGCGTTTATGTGATACAGATATTTACATGCTGGGGGCGCATTTCGCAGCGCCCACTGCGGGCCGGGTGCGGCGCAAGGGCGCCCGCTGGAAACTGGAAGTGTAACAGGAGAAAGCCATGCAACTTATCATCAATGGACAAACCAGAGACGTCGATGCGGAAGCCGAGATGCCGCTGCTGTGGGTACTGCGTGATGAATTGAATATGACGGGCACAAAATTCGGTTGCGGGATTTCTGCCTGTGGCGCGTGCACGGTGCTGGTGGATGGGGTGGCGGTGCGGTCCTGCGTCACGCCCGCAAGCGCGGTTGCCGGTACCAGCATCACAACGATCGAAGCGCAAACAGTTTCCGGCACCCTGCTGAACAAGGTGCAACAAGCCTGGATCGCGTATCAGGTGCCGCAATGCGGCTATTGCCAATCCGGGCAGATTATGGCGGCGGTGGCGCTGCTGTCGGAAAAACAGGCGCCGACGGATGCCGAAATTGATGCAGCGATGAGCAATATCTGCCGTTGCGGCACCTATGGGCGCATCCGCGCCGCCATTCATTCACTGGCTAGCGCCTAGGAGGTCCGTCATGGTGATGATCACACGTCGTAAATTGATGGTTAGCGCCGGGCTGGCAGGCGGCGGCGTTCTGCTGGGCTTTGCAATGGCCCCGTTTTCCACGATTGACCGGGCGCGTAAACTGGCCGCTGGCGATGGCGCATTACTGGTCACCTGGGTGAAAATCACGCCGGATAATCGCGTGACGGTGATAGTGCCGCATTCGGAAATGGGCCAGGGAATACATACCGCCTTGCCGATGATGCTGGCCGAAGAACTGGATGCGGACTGGAATTTGGTGCGCATGGAACAGGCGCCCGCCGACATGGCGTTTGCCAATGGCGCGCTGGCAAAAGGCTATTTGAGTGGTGACGCATCCATACCAAAATTTCTGACAGGACTGACGGATTTCACTGGCCGCAAAATTGCCGAGTTCATGAATATGCAGATGACCGGCGGCAGCACTTCGGTGCGCTTCACCGGTGTGGTCGGCATGCGCCGGGCGGGCGCGGCGGCGCGCTGGATGCTGATCCAGGCGGCGGCGAATGAATGGAATGTTGCGGCTGACGAAATCACGACAAAAGACAGCAAGCTGCTGCATGCCGCCAGCGGGCGCAGCGCCACCTATGGCGAGATGGCGTCAAAGGTGGTGGATTTTGATCCACCCGCCAATCTGGCGCTGAAAGATCCCAAAAATTACACCATTGTCGGCACACCCAAACCGCGCTTCGACGTTCCATCCAAGGTCGATGGATCGGCTATCTATGGCGTCGATATGCGCCTGCCGAACATGATGTTTGCGGCCATCAAGGCGTGTCCGGTGTTTGGCGGAAAATTGAAAAGCTATGACGCAACAGCGGTATCCGCCATGCGTGGCATAAAGTCCGTACACGGAGTTGGTGAAAGTTCGGTCGCGGTGATTGCCGATAATTACTGGCGCGCGCAACAGGCCTTGCTGGCATTGCCCGTTACATGGGACGAGGGCGCCAACGCCGCGCACAGTTCCACCTCGATCCTTGCGGGCATGCAGGCGGCACTGCAAAAGGGTAATTTCGAAACCGATCATGATTTTGGTGATGCGGATGGCGCAACCAAAACGGCAGCAAAACTGGTTGAGGCCAGCTATAGCGTGCCCTATCTGGCTCATGCCACGATGGAACCAATGAATTGCACGGCGCATTTTACTGGCGGCAAACTGGAAATCTGGGGCGGCTTTCAGGATGGGCTTGGCGCGCGTGTGAAAGCAGCGCAAGTCGCGGACATCCCGCTTGAAAACGTCACCCTGCACCACACCGCGATGGGCGGTGGTTTCGGGCGGCGTGGATCGACACTGAATTATATGGATCAGGCAATATTGCTGGCGAAGCAGGTTGATTTTCCGGTCAATGTCATCTGGTCGCGCGAAGAAGACATGACCCAGGATTATTACCGCAACGCATCGGTCGCGAATATGCGCGCCGGGCTGGACGCCGCCGGTCGTCCGGTGTCCTGGCAGCAGGACTATACCGAAAAACGCGACCCGGAAGACGCCACCTGGATACCCTATGCCATTGCCGACCGGCGCGCGCGCGTGGTCAGCGGCACCGATCCGATTCCGTTTGGCGCATGGCGCAGTGTGGCGCATACCCAGCATGGCTTTTTCATCGAAAGCTTCATGGACGAACTGGCCCATGCCGCCGCGCGTGATCCGTTCGAATTCCGTCGTGATTTACTGGGCGATGCACCCGAACATAAAGTGGTGCTGGAAGCAGCGGCACAAATGTCCGGCTGGGGAACGCCGCTGCCGCTGGGCCGGGCGCGCGGTATTGCATTGCGCCAATCGTTCGGCACCATCGTCGCCCAGGTGGCGGAAGTTTCCGTGAATGGCGAAGGCCAGGCGCGTGTGCACAGGGTCTGGTGCGCCGTCGATCCGGGCGAAGTCGTCAATCCCGACACATTCGTCGCGCAAATGGAAAGCGGCATCATCTATGGCCTGACCGCAGCGCTCTATGGCGAAATCAGCATTGCGGGTGGCCGTGTGGTGGAACAGAATTTCCCCGATTATGAAATGATCCGTCAGGCCGACACACCCATGATCGAAGTAAAACTGATGCCGTCGGGCCGCCCCACCGGGGGTGCTGGCGAACCCGGCACACCCCCCATCGCCGCCGCCGTCAGCAACGCCATATTCAGCCTGACAAAACAACGCATCCGTTCTCTGCCGTTACGCAAACACGATCTGCGCGGCAATGTGGAGCAGGCGAAAATAAAATTTTAATACCAGGAACCGCCAATGAGCAAAAACACTGTGCGACCTTTCAGCCAGTATGTGAATGTGCAGGAAGGCTGGATCGACCGGCGCATTTTTCATGACCGGGAAATTTATGAGGCGGAGCTGGAGCAGATTTTTGCGCGCTGCTGGTTGTTTGTTGCGCATGAATCGCAAATCGCGGCGCCCGGCGATTTCCTGACCACCTATATGGGCGAGGATGCGGTGATTGTGTCGCGGCGCAAGGATAGGGGCATTGGCGTATTTCTGAATAGCTGCCCGCATCGCGGCAACCGGGTATGCTTTGCCGATGCGGGCAATACGCGGCAATTCATCTGCAATTATCATGGCTGGTCGTTTGGCAATTACGGCGCGCTGATGGGCATGCACGAAGAATATGTCTATAAGCAAGACCCGGCGTTTGATAAGACCAAACATGGCCTGGTTAATGCGCGGGTGGAAACCTGGAAGGGCCTGGTGTTCGCCACTTTTGCCGATGACGCGCCGAGCCTGAAAGAATATCTCGGCGCGTTTGCCTGGTATCTTGACATGATGCTGGATACCGATGAAGGCGGCACCGAATTTGTGCCCGGCACGGTGCGCAATGTGCTGAACTGCAACTGGAAATTTCCAGCGGAAAATTTTCATGGCGACGCCTATCATGTCGGCTGGACGCATATGGCGGGATCGCTGGCCTATGGCGGCAAACCGTTCGCCGGTGATCAGAACACCTCTTTCCAGATGACGTCGCAGGGTCATGGCTGGGAATCCGGTTATGATGGGGCCGATTTGCGCGGCGTGGGCAGCATGGCGATTGCGCAATATGTCATGCAGCAACGCCCGCTCATTGAACGCCGCCTGGGGCCCGAGCGCGCAAAGATGATCGGCTCGATTGCCTCGGTCAGCATGTTTCCAAACTTCTCGTTTCTGCCCGGCATCAATACGTTTCGCGTCTGGCAGCCCAAAGGCCCGGACAAGACCGAAATCTGGGCCTGGGCGCTGGTCAATAAAAACGCGCCCGAAGAAGTGAAGCAGGACATTCGCCGCTTCGCGATGCGCTCGTTTTCGCCCAGCGGCATGCTGGAAATGGATGACGGCGAGAACTGGGAAAGTGCGACCCGCGCCAACAAGGGCGTGGTGACGCGCCGCCAGAAACTGCATTATGGCATGAACCGGCTGGCCGCTGATGGGCCGCCCAATTATCCGGGCCGTGTGCGCCAGGGCCAGATGGGCGACAATAACCAGTTGGCGATGTATCAGCGCTGGGCCGATCTGATGGACGCAAAAAGCTGGGCCGATGTGCCCAACCGTGACGCGCAAAAGGCGGCGGAGTAACGCGCATGGCTATGCCGGACATTGAACTACTGCACGAGGTCGAACAGTTTTTATATCGTGAGGCGCGCCTGCTCGACGCCGAGCGGTTTGAGGACTGGCTGGAAATGCTGACCGAAGACATTCATTACTGGATGCCGTCCATTCAGAACCGTTACCGCCGCGATAAAACCCCCGCCCATTCTCCCGATCATATGGCGCTGTTCGATGAAGACATGAACAGCCTTCGCCTGCGCATCAAGCGGTTTAACACCGGCGTCGCCTGGCCCGAAGACCCGCCCACGCGCCACTGCCATATCATCACCAATATCGAAGTCGAATTGACCGATAACCCAGACGAATACCGTGTCTATTCCGCATTTGTGAACCATCGCAGCCGTACCGAACAGGACGAAGAAACCATGATGGGCCGACGCGAAGACGTGCTGCGCCGGGTTGACGGCGCCCTCAAACTTGCGCGGCGCAAGATCATCACGACACAAAGCACGATTCTAGCGAAGAACCTGAGCGCGTTTCTTTAATTGAAGCCGCAATAATTATACCCGCGCCAGCTTTGCAAACGGCCGCACAGAGACCTGGACTTTCACATGTTGATCAAAGCGGTTGAGAATGGTCATCAGGCGGTCAACCGTGAAGCGGTCCAGTTGGGCGTTGCGGATGCGGGAGAAATCGGCGGCGGCGATACCCGTTATGGCATGCGCCGCGCGGACGGAAAGCTCCCTATCCTCCAGCACCCCAATGATCTTTGCGGCAAGGATGGATTTCAATTGCTCAAGGTCGGCGTTTTCATGCCCAAGGTCACGAAATACATTGCCGCTACCTTTGACAATTTCGATATCGCCGGTCATTCTAGCATCTCCTTCAAACGTTTAAGTCGGTGCTTAATCAGATCGATCTCTGACTTGGGTGTCTTGACGCCAGTCTTGGATTTTTTCTGAAAGGCATGCACGACCCATATATCCTCGCCGATCAGGACGGCGTATACCGTACGAAAGGCGTCTCCTTTCCAGGCTAGGGCTACTTCAAAAACCCCTGTGCCCAATCCTTTCAGGGGTTTCGAAATGTCCGCCATGCGCCCTTCAGCGGCAATCGTCAGGGCGCGCAATATTTCGGTCTGCGCCCCGGCGGGAAACGCCTCGAAATCCTTGTGGGCCGCCTTCACCCATGAAACCGCCCGGCTATTTCTCATCCGTTGATGTTGTCAAATATAACAACATTTCTCCTGCCAGGTCAAGCTCAATCTGATGCGTCGAAGAATGTGAACGCGCTTCGCTAAATCGCGCCAAAAACGATCTGTGCGAACATGTCGGTTTTGATGAAGCTCTGGCCCCACTCCGCGTCATATTCGGCAAGGGGTTTGGATGCCACCCATTGCTCGGCGGTTTTGCCAGCGGCCTTGGCGGCGGTTGCGCGTTCGCGCGCGGTTACCAGCATGGCATGAAAGCGGGCCAGATCGGCCTTCGCCGCCAGCGGCCCGTGACCGGGGATGATTTTGGTTTTGTCATCGCACAGCGCCAACACGGTTTCGGCCGTATTGATAATACCCTTCAGTGTGCCGCCGGAGCCGACATCAATAAATGGAAACCGGCCATTCACGAAGGTGTCGCCCGTGTGAACCACATTCGCGGCGGGCCAGTGAATGATCGTATCGCCGTCCGTATGGCCGGGCTGCATATGCGTGATGCTGGCCGCTTCGCCATTCAGATGTAACGCCACCTTGTCGGAAAAGGTGATCACCGGCAATGCGCCGGTGGCTGCGGGCGGAACCACCATTTTGAATATGGCCAGTTCGCCGCCCTTTTCCATCCGTGCGCGCACCGCTTCATGCGCGATGATGGTGGCGCCCGCCTTGCCGAAATTTTCATTGCCGCCGGTGTGATCGCCATGCCAGTGGGTGTTTATGACATATTTGACGGGCTTGTCCGAAATCACCTTGACCGCCGCCATGATTTTTTCCGACAAGGGAGCATACTGATCATCGATCAGATAGACGCCATCGGCCCCGGCGGACACCCCGATATTGCCACCTTCGCCCATCAGCATATACAGCGTGTCGCTGAGTTTGGTGGTGGTGATTTCGACCTTGGAAAAATCCTGTTGCTGCGCTGTCGCGGGCGTTAACGCCGCTGCGCCTGCTACCAAACCCAATGCAATGTTCACCAGAATCGAACGCATGATCCACCCCCTTTATTTACCACATGAAAACCCTGCGGACAGTAGAGCCTAAATCGCGCGCAGCATCAATCGTGAAACGCCGGGTGTTTTTCAAAGCCCGCCGGATCCTGATGAATAATCACCTCGGCGCCGGGAAAGGCCTCCTTCACCTTTGCTTCAACTTCATCCGCAATAAGATGGGCTGCATGCAGCGTCATGTCCGGCTGCATTTCCAGATGCAACTGGATAAACGGCGTCGTGCCAGCCAGCCGCGAGCGCACATCGTGAATGGCCATCACTTCCTTGTGGGCAAGCGCGATATCGCGCACCTTGTTGCGGTCCTCATCGGGCAGTTCGCGGTCCATGATCTGATCATAAGACGTGCGAAAAATCTGTACGGCGCTATAGCCAATCCAGCCCGCAATCGCCATGGCAATCAGCGGATCGGCAAATATCAGCCCAAAACGCCCGCTCATCAGCAGTCCCGCGATCACTCCAAGATTAAGCGCAACATCGCTGGCGTAATGCAACGCATCGGCGCCAACCGCGACCGATTTGCTGGCGCGCACGACATAGCGCTGAAACCCAACCAGCGCGATGGTCAGCGCCAGCGCAAACACGGTGACGGCAATGCCGATCGTGCTTTGCACAACCGGTTGCGGGTCAATGATTCGCTGCACCGATTCAAAACCCAGAAACACCGCAGAGCCGCCAATGAATGCCGCCTGCCCAAGGCCCGCCAGCGACTCCGCCTTACCATGCCCAAAGCGGTGGTGTTCATCGGCGGGTTGCAGGGAATGGCGCACAGCGACCAGGTTCAGCAGCGATGCCGCCCCATCCAGTATGGAATCGACCAGCGTCGCCAGAATCACCGCCGCACCCGTGGCGTAAAGCGCGCCCAGCTTAACGGTGATCAGGGTCGCTGCAACGCCCACCGAGGCATAGGTTGCAAGACGCATGAGTCTTGCTGCGCGCGCTGGCGCGACACGGGGTGAGATGTCTGTCTGGAACTTACGCATGTGCGGATGTTTATAATGCAAAAGTGGTTATGGGTAAAGCAGGCCACAGATCCAGGGTGCGTCCGGGGCTTCACGGGTGAATAAAAACCTGTCATGCAGCCGAAAATAACGATCCCGCCAGAATTCGATGCCAATGGGCACAACCCGAAATCCCGACCAGAATTCCGGCCGTGGCACATTATCTGGAAACTTTGCCGCGAACTCCTCTGCCCGGCGTTCCAGTACCGCGCGCGCCTCCATCGGTGCGGACTGATACGACGCCCAGGCGCCGATCTGCGCGTTGCGCGGACGGGTGGCAAAATAGGCGTCGGCCTCTGCGTCTGTCACCGGCGACGCCTCGCCCATGATGCGCACCTGCCGGTTCAGGCTTTTCCAGTGAAAGCACAATGAAACACCGGGATTTTCGCGTATCTGCTGCGCCTTGGCGCTACCCAGATTGGTATAGAAAATAAAGCCACGCTGCGCCGGGGGTGCATCCGCGCCATCAATGCCGTTCATCAGCACAATGCGCAGATCAGGCCAGCCATCATCGCCCGCTGTCGCCAGGGACATGGCGTTAGGCGCGCTTTCCTTTGCGGCGGCCTCATTAAACCAGCTATCGAACAGCAGAAATGGGTCGCGCAAATCAATCGGCCCCGCATTGGGGTCGCCCTGATCACTGGATATGCCTTGTGTTGCGGCCATGATGCTTAACCTTTCGCTAATGCGTCTTTTGCTAGTTTTACACTGTGGATAGATGTTTTGCCGCCATAATTTTGCCTTGCTTGGCGCTATATCTGTGGTAACGCGCTGCGGCACTGTGGTGTCGGGATGCTTTCAATATTTTTTATGTTGGATTGTATCACACCACACTACATATAGAGCGTATAAGCGCGTCATTGGTCCGCAGCCATTGTGCGCATGTGTCGAATTGAACCGAGGGAAAAAATGAACCGGATTTTGAATGTGCTGATGGGTGGCGTTATGGCGATCTCACTGGCTGCCTGCGATACAGAGGCGGGACAAAAGCAACAGGTCGGCACTTTGCTGGGCGCCGTCGGCGGCGCGCTGGCGGGTTCGGCGATTGGTGACGGCAAGGGCCAGATGGCGGCGATTGCCGTCGGCACCCTATTGGGCGCAGGCATCGGCCAAAGTGTTGGCAAGTCGCTCGACCGGGCCGACCAGTTGGCCATGCAGCAGACCATGACCAGCACTCTGGAACGTTCGCCATCAGGGCAAAGCTCGACATGGCGCAATCCCGATAGCGGCAATCACGGCACCTATACGCCGCAACCGGCCTATCAGACAGCCAGCAACCAGACATGTCGCGAGTTTCAACAAACCATTACGGTCGGCGGCCGGCAGGAAAGCGGTTATGGCACAGCCTGTCGTCAGCCCGATGGTAGCTGGCAGGTTCAGAATTAACATCGGTATTCTCCCTATAAGACCTGACAGGGTGCGCAATGCGTGATCCGTATGAAGCTTTGGGTTTACCCAGGACCGCCACTGCGGCCGAGATCAAGGCTGCCTTTCGCAAACAGGCCAAGCAGTGTCACCCGGACACCCATCCGGGCGACAAGAAGAAGGCCGAGAAATTCCGTGAAATATCGACAGCCCATGAGGTGCTGTCGGATAAGGTGAAGCGCGCCCAATATGACCGGGGCGAAATCAATGCCGATGGCAGCCAGCGCGCCCAACAGCGCAGCTACAGCCACGCCGGACAACGTGCGGGGGGTGCGGGCGGCGCGCCTTTCGGGTCTGAGGCAGGCATCAATGATGATTTTCTGTCGGAATTTTTCAGCGGTCTGCGCGGCGGGGGCCGCCGTCAAACCCGCGCCAAAGGAGAAGATCTGCGCTATCGCCTGAATGCCGCCTTTGTGGACGCCGCCAAAGGCGGCAAGGAACGCATCACCCTGCCCAATGGCAAGATACTGGATGTGAACATCCCTGCGGGGGTGCAGGAAGGCCAGCAGATACGCCTGCGCGGCCAGGGTGAACCGGGCGTTGGCGGCGGGCCTGCGGGCGATATATTGATCGACATCACCGTCCTGGCGCACCCGCTGTTTGTGCGCGAAGGCGACGATATTCACCTGAACCTGCCGGTCAGCCTGCAGGAAGCCGTATTGGGAGCCAAAATCGCAGTTCCCACCATTGACGGACCGGTCACCCTGACGGTCGCCAAGGGCGCCAATAGCGGTACTAAATTGCGGCTTGGGGGAAAAGGCTGTGTAAAATCAGGGGCCAAAGGCAGTACTGCCACGCGCGGCGATCAGATTGTCACCTTGCAGGTACGCCTGCCGGACAAGCCCGACGCCGCCCTAAGCGCCTTCATCAAGGACTGGGCACCGGAGCACCCCTATGACCCACGCGCGAAACTAAAACTCAATTAAATTCGATCTTAACCATACTGAAACCCGTATATGCTTGCTGTTTAGGGCATATTGCGCTAGAGCACGGCCCAGCTTGCGCCATCGGGCCTGCAAGTCATTCCAGGGAATTTCATGAAAATACGTAACATCGCCATCATCGC
>CAMTVX010000044.1:0-96577 GCA_947085295.1 uncultured Alphaproteobacteria bacterium
AATGTGATCGGCGAGCCGGTGGATTTGCGCGGCCCGGTCAAAGCCACCAGGATGCGCGGTATTCATCAGCCTGCCCCGCCCTTTGTCGATCAGTCCACTGAATCGGAAATTCTGGTCACCGGCATCAAGGTTGTGGACCTGCTGGCGCCTTACGCCAAGGGCGGCAAGATCGGCCTGTTCGGCGGCGCCGGCGTGGGCAAGACCGTGCTGATCATGGAGCTGATCAACAATATCGCCAAGGGTCATGGCGGCTATTCTGTATTTGCGGGCGTCGGCGAACGCACCCGCGAAGGCAACGATCTGTATCATGAAATGCTGGAATCCGGCGTGAACAATCTGCTGGACACCGGCTCCAAATGCGCGCTGGTCTATGGCCAGATGAACGAGCCGCCGGGCGCGCGCGCGCGTATCGCGCTGACCGGACTGACCCAGGCCGAATATTTCCGCGACGAAGAAGGCCAGGACGTGCTGTTCTTTATCGACAATATTTTCCGCTTCACCCAGGCCGGTTCCGAAGTGTCGGCGCTGCTGGGCCGCATTCCTTCGGCCGTGGGTTATCAGCCAACGCTTTCCACCGACATGGGCACGATGCAGGAACGCATCACCACCACCAACAAGGGTTCGATCACCTCGGTGCAGGCGATTTACGTGCCCGCCGACGATCTGACCGATCCCGCGCCTGCGACATCGTTCTCGCATCTGGATGCGACGACAGTGCTGGATCGTTCTATTTCGGAAAAGGGCATTTATCCGGCGGTGGATCCGCTGGGTTCCACCTCGCGCATGCTGGACCCGCGCGTTGTGGGGGACGAACATTACAATACCGCGCGCCTGGTGCAGAAAATTCTGCAACGCTATAAATCCTTGCAGGACATTATTGCCATTCTGGGCATGGACGAGCTGTCCGAAGAAGACAAGCTGGCCGTGGCCCGCGCCCGCAAGATCGAGCGTTTCCTGAGCCAGCCGTTCTTTGTGGCCGAAGTGTTCACCGGATCGCCCGGCGTGTTCGTCGATCTGGCCGACACCATCAAGGGCTTTGCGGCGCTGTGCAAGGGCGACTATGACCATCTGCCGGAATCAGCCTTCTACATGGTCGGCACGATGGAAGAAGCCGTGAAGAAAGCCGAACGTCTGGCAGCGGAAGCGGCGTAAATTATAAAGCGAACTGTAATTGTATCAAAGCCTATCCAACTCTCTCATTGTCATGCCCCGGCTTGTCCGGGGCATCCAGGGCCCAGACCGAAAGTCTGCTTTTGTGGCTCTGGATTGCCCGGATAAACCGGGCAATGACAGACAAAGGATTAAATCATGGCCGACAGACTGACCTTTGAACTGGTGTCACCCGAACGCCTGCTGCTGTCCGCGCAGGTGGACATGGTGGTTGTGCCCGGAACCGAAGGCGAATTCGGCGTGCTGGCCGGACATGCGCCGCTGGTTTCAACCTTGCGTCCCGGAGTGATTTCGGTGCATGACGAAAAAAGCATACAACGCATTTTCGTGCGCGGCGGTTTTGCCGAAATTACCGCTGCGGGTCTGACCGTTCTGGCGGAAGAAGCCATCGATCTGGCCGATCTGGATCGCGCCGGACTGGATGCCCGCATCAAGGACGCCGAAGAAGATGTGAGCGATGCAAAATCCGATACTGCGCGCGCCAGCGCCCAGGCGCAACTGGACGGCCTGCGTGCATTGCAAGGCAGCCTGTAGCCCTAAAAAAGCTGTGCCGCTAACAGTCCCGCCGCGCCGATAGCGCCCAGCGGCGGTATCCAGCGCGGGGCGCGGATCGCCAGATCAGCAATTGGCTCACGTTGATGCAGCCGCATCAGCGCCAGATTGGTGACAATAAAAACACTCAGCAGAACATTGCTGGCGGCTACCGCCAGTTGCCCCACGTCAAATGGTATAACCAGCGCCAGCAATACGGCCCCGGTAATCAGCGTGGCGCGCACCGGCGCCTGGGTTCGCTGCCAGACATGCGCAAGCTGATGCGGCAACCAGCCGCGATCCGCCATGCCGTACAACATGCGTGATACCATCAGAATTTCAATCAGCACGCCGTTGGATGTGGCGGTCAATGCAATGATGCTGAACAACGTGGCGTTGCCTATGGGCGAACCTGTTACTACGTCCAGCAGCGGCGTTGGAGAATTAGACAGCACATCCAGCGGCGCAACATTCACCGCAACATAGGCCACAATCACATACAAAACGGTTGCAATACCCAGTGACAGCAAAATGGCGCGCGGAAGCGTCTTGCCGGGATCGTGGGTTTCTTCCGCCATATTGGCAAGCGCCTCGAAACCCAAAAACGCAAACATGGCGATAAATGCGCCGGACGCAATCGCATCCGGCTCAAACAAAAATTGCGGCGGCGTATAGTCCTGTGTCTGATACAGACCCGCCGAGATCACATAGAGAAGACCGCCAATTTCAATCACTGTCATAAAGGCGGCGGCGGCAACACTATTCGCAACTGCCAGACAGGCAACGCCCGTGAAAAGCAGCACAATAAGCGCACTGCCAGCAGCAATGGGAATCACCGGCAGCAACCCTGTCAGATAGGCCGCGCAGCCGCGCGCAATCGATGCCGCCGCCAGAATACCCACGGCAACAACGGCAAAACCGATGCATCGCGAAAGTAAACTATTCCCAAAGGCGCTATGCGCATAGGCGGCCTGACCCGATGCTTCTGGATGGCGTGCGGAAAGCTCTGCAAAACTTATGGCGGTTGGCGCGGCCAGAAGTCCGGCCAACAAAAACGAGAGTGGCGCCCCCATACCCGCAGCGCCTGCGACTTGCCCGGTTAGCACATAGATACCGGCGCCGATAATGACACCAACACCGTAAAGGACGAGAACGCCGAGACCCAGGCTTCGTTTAAGGCGCGCTTTACCCGCCGATTGTGGCCCCGGTTGTTGCATTGCTCTGCTCTTTTTTCAGGGGCCGTTCAAGCCATTCGGCGCAATGTTCGGCTATTTCCCGCCACTGCGGGCCATCCAGCAGCCAATGGCTGACTTTATCAAAACTGTGAAAATCGGCGCGATCGCCATAACGCCGGGCAACTTGCCGCACCGTGTCCGGGGCGTTGATCCCATCATGGCTGCCGGCAATGGCCAGCACCGGACATGTCACCTTGCCCGCATCGACGCGGCTGGCCTGTTGGGGGTCCATCATCCAGCACATGATTTCAAATAATGCGTAACCCGATTCCGATGTAAGCCGCTCCAGAATGGCTTTTTTGGCCGGGTCCGGTATATGCGACAAGGCATGGTCCGCCGCCGTCTTCTTGTCCGGCGCAAGAATATTTTGCCCCCATCCCATGCCGCTGGCGAAAATACCAAATGACGTCAGCATCTCCATGGAAGACGCCGGAATGATGCCCGAAGGCGGTGATGGCGCCAACAAAACCATGCGCGAACCATGCCCGCGTGCGGCCAGCATCTGACACAGCAGCCCGCCCATCGAATGGCCCATCAGAATGATTTCGCCATCCAGCGTCGCAATCAGCGCCTCAAGATCGCGCCGGTAATCTTTCAGGCCGGTGCGGGCAAGCGCCGTCGGAACCTGGCGATCCGGGACTTCGCCATGATGGCGCAAATCCGGCGCGACACAGCGATAGCCGCGCGCCTCAAAATAACCCTGGAAATTTTCAAACGCCCAGCCACCGCCAAACGCCCCATGCACCATCAGGATGGTCGACTTGCCCCTGGATTTTTTACCGTTCATGCGCGCGCCATGCGTTGCAGGGCTATGGCGTGTGGGCGGAACTCATCGACAATGCGGGCATAAACGTCGCGCTTGAAAGCCACCACCAGATCGCACAC
The DNA here is from genome assembly GCA_947085295.1 of uncultured Alphaproteobacteria bacterium. Classification (GTDB taxonomy): domain Bacteria; phylum Pseudomonadota; class Alphaproteobacteria; order UBA11222; family UBA11222; genus UBA11222. The sequence continues at coordinate 3,822 of CAMTVX010000044.1, forward strand.
ATCGTCAATGTCCACCCATTTCCAGGCGTCAAATTCCGGATGCGCGGTCGCGATATTGATTTCACTGTCGGCGCCTTCGAAACGTAGCGCAAACCATTTCTGGGCTTGTCCACGATATCTGCCTGCCCATTTCATATCCGCAATTTCCTTCGGTAAATCATAGCAATGCCATTGTCGGCTTTCGGCAATGATCGAAGCATTATTTGTGCCAACTTCTTCCAGCATTTCACGCATGACGGCCTGCGTCGGGGTTTCGCCCGGGTCAATACCGCCCTGTGGCAATTGCCAGGGCTTGTCTATCAGCCTGGCAATCACATCATCCGTATCCACATCGTTGCGCCGTCCGGCAAATATCTGTCCGTGCCGGTTCAGCAAAAAAATACCGGCGCATGGCCGGTAATTATCCGGTAACTGGTCGCTGACGAATTGTTTTAACCCGCTCATTTTCTGTCTTCGGCAATTAATGCTGTAACCGGCACCAGATTTATTCCTTTTGCGTTTAACTGTTCCGCCCACAAACCAATGCGTTCAATCGTCAATGGAAATGGCGATCCAACGGCGGCAGCAAAACCTTCTGCAACGGCCTTTTTTTCCAGCTCCACCAGTTTTGCGTCAATGCCTGTGACGGTCAAATCTGTATCCAATTGCAGCATCGCGGAAACAAATGGCATATCAATCTGTCTGGCGACATCAGAAATTTTGCTGCGTGACGCCGACTGATTATCCACAATCATCAGTCCACGTCCCTTCAGTTCCGCCATAACCGGACCAAGCGCTGTTTCGGCGGTGGAGAATTTTCCCCCAAAAAAGTTAATAACCCCTGCATAGCCGGAAAAGCGTGACATCAGCCATTCCAGCCGGTTGGTGTTTTCTTCCGCAGACAGGCTGGTCAGCAGCGCATGCGGGCCGGGATCATTCTCCGGGTAATTATAGGGTTCCATCGGCAGTTCCAGCAGCACTTCATGGCCCGACGCGCGGGCCTGCGTCACCCATTCCTGTAAACGCTCGCCATAGGGGGTAAAGGCCAAAGAAACCGGCGCTGGCAGACGCTGTACCGCAAGGCGCGTCGGCACCTCGCTTAATCCCATGCCACTGATTACCACGGCAATCCGGGGCCGCCCGTCGGCCGGTGGGGCCGGGTGCGCATAGACATGCCAGGCCCGCGCGCCATCCTCGGCGATACGCGGCAATGGCCCGACAACGGTCTGTTCCACCAGCATGGGATCGGGCACCGGCGCCAGGCTGATTTTTCCATCCGGCGAAACCGTAACCGGCAATGTCCGGCGATCTGTGGGCACGGCAGGCCTGGTTGTCGACACGGGTGTGCTCGCGGCCATGTCCGGCTTCGTCGGCGCCATTAATTCTTCGACCTGGAATTCTTCGATCTGGCCGTTGCCTGTTGCATCCAGCGTCAGGGAAACGCTGGGAATGGCAGTGCCGCCATTACCCCCCAGCGCCAGCCAGCCAACCACACCACCCAGAATCGCCAGCAAAAGGAAGCTGGCGATAAGAACCGGACCCGGCCCGGAACGGGGCGCATCATCCCCCGCTTCTGGTATTGCATTTCTGGACGGGCCGGGGCGTCCGCGCCGGGCAGGTTTACGCGCCAATTTTGACCATCAATAAATGTTTCCCGTTAATTTACTGTCCGCTGTGCCATCAGGGACATGCCACGCAACAGATCCAGCGCATAGCTTAGCTGATAATCAGCAGGTGCTGTTTCACCGGAGACTTTATCTGATTCGGGACCGCCTACGGGAGTGTCTTTTGCGGGGGCCTGACCTGGCGCAACAACTGGCGCGTCCTTGCTTGCGGGTTTTTCGTCTGTGGGCTTTTTCACGCCGCCTTCCAGATGGCTGCGTAAATCCGCTTCGCTGCGCAGACGCTTAGGCTCAACCACTTCGAGTTTTGCCTGTTCAACCTTGATGTCCGGTTCAATGCCGGTTGCCTGAATGGAACGCCCGGACGGTGTGAAATATTTGGCGGTGGTCATGCGCAAGGCGCCCTTGCCGCTCAGCGGAATGATTGTCTGAACTGATCCCTTGCCGAAACTTGTCGTGCCCAGCACGATGCCGCGATGATGATCCTGCAATGCACCCGCGACAATTTCTGACGCGCTGGCTGAACCGCCATTGATAATGACGATAACGGGCTTGCCTTCGGTCAGATCGCCCTTGGTGGCGCTGTAACGCTGAATGTCATCGGGGTGACGGCCGCGCGTGGAAACAATTTCACCGCGTTCCAGAAATGTATCGCTAACCGAAATCGCCTGATCCAAAAGCCCGCCAGGATTGTTACGCAAATCCAGAACCACGCCCTGGAAATTGGCGCCGATCTCTTTTTTCAGTTTCACAAGGTTTTCCACCACGCCGTCATTGGTATGTTCGTTGAAAGCGGTGATGCGAATATAGACCACATCCTTTTCACGCCTGGCGCGAACCGATTGCACGGTGATTACGGCGCGCTTCAGCACAACATCAAATGGTTCCGCCGTGCCTTCACGAACGACAACAAGCTTTATTTCCGTATTTACCGGGCCGCGCATCAAATCAACGGCCTCTTTCAGGTTCATGCCCATAACCTGCTTGCCATCCAGATGCGTAATATAATCACCGGACTGAATACCGGCCTTGGCGGCGGGGGTATCGTCTATGGGTGTCACGACCTTGACGACACCATTTTCCATGGTGACTTCGATGCCAAGACCGCCAAATTCACCGCGCGTCTGCACCTGCATATCGCGATAGGCGTCGGCGTTCAGAAAACTCGAATGCGGGTCCAGTGAGGACAGCATGCCATTGATGGCTGCTTCGACAAGTTCATTGTCCTTGGACTCAACCACATGATCGTTGCGCACCCGTTCGAATATATCTCCGAACAGATTAAGCTGTTCATATGTTTCCGCGCTGGCGGCGAATGCCGCACCGGATGGCGTCAACAGGATAGCCAGCATTGCGCCCGATAGCCATAAGCGCATTTTACCTTTTGATTGCATGAACATTAGCCACTTACCTTCTTTTCGCTGACTTTCAACCAGGGCATAGGATTGAACGGTTTCCCATCCTTGCGGAATTCGACATACAGATCACGCAGATCTGACCCACCATCGGCGCCAGAAAGCGCAGCCTCTTCGCCCTTTGGACCGGTTCCCATCCGCCCAATCGGCTGTCCTTGTGTCACATTCTGTCCAACGACACCATGCACCAATGACAGCCCCGAGAGTAATATATGGTATCCCTCTCCCGCTTCCAGGATCAATAATTGACCATAAGCGCGAAATGGTCCTGCAAACACTATTTTTCCATCAAATGGGGCGATCACTTCAGCACTTTCGCGGGTGCGGATGCTCATACCCCTGCGGGTCGTACCGGAATTATCCCTCGCGCCAAAATTTGCGACAATCTTGCCCCGGGCGGGCATTGTCAGCATACCCATGGCCGCGCTGAATAATACAGGGCGCGACGTTTCAGGTGCAGGCGGAGCGGGGGAAAGCAGTGCATATTCCTGCGCTTCCGGCTTTTCTTCGGGGGCGGCTGCCGACGGTAGGGCCTGCGGTCTGGGGCGCGGCTGTCCGCCGGGTTTTGTTTCTGTATCGGCTGTATTATTCAGCCGGGTCAGCAAATCACCCGCGTCCCTGGCGTTTTTTGCCAGCGCGGTCATGGCGTCGGCTTTTGCGGCGGCTGCTTCTATAAGTGCCGATTGCTGGCCATTTTGCGCAATCAGCAGGCCGGTCAGCGCCTTTTGCTCTTCCTGAAGCTCCTCCAGCCGGGATACGTGCAGATCGCGCTCTTCCGTCATGACGGCTTCCAGTTGATCAATTTCGGTCAGGTTTTCGCGCAGAACCGCTGCTTCCTGATCAACCCCCTTGATTACCGCCCCCAGCAGGGTGGCGCCGCGTACATGCGTGATCGCCGCATCCGTGCGCACCAGCAGCAGCGCAGGCGGTTGGCGCCCCAGCCTTTGCATGGCCGCCAATATTTGCGACAGATCACCGCGCTGCGCGTCAAACCGGGCCAGTTGGCTGCGCCGCCGCAATTTCAGTTCATCCAGCCGGCTTTCACTATCCAGAACGTCCTGTTCGCGCGCCTGGATCAGCATGGCGGTCTGCACCAGTTTTGCATTGAGTTCAGGTTCCGTATTTTCAGGTTCCGATTGCGCCATGACCGATACGCCCCATAACGGACCGCAAAGGGCCGCCGTTAGTGACACTCTGATCAAGAAATTGCGCAAGAATCAAAACCTGTTTTGCCGTGAACGATTCACGCGGGATTATCCGTAAAATACTGTCTGCGCCGCAACAAGTCCACCCGCGCAATATATCCGCTACACTGCGGGGGATGATTGGCCAGAATGGTTACCAGACGGTAAATTTGTTCCGCCCGCAGCTTTTGCCGGTCTTAACAGGATGGTCAGGCACAGAATATAGAACATCAGAACAAGGCGCGGCTGATCGAACGTGCTTACCGTCATCCCCGTTATCAGAAAGCCTGTCAGGGACGCCAGCAGCACCGCCGCAAGCCTGTCTCCCGCTGCAATCTGACGCGCCAGCGCCGCAAGTGTAAGCGCCAATAAGGCCCCCACCGCCAGCAATCCCAGCCACCCCTGATCGATCAACAGGCCCACGGCCAGATTTTTTGTGTGCCAGAACAAATGTGCGTCTGACGTCCAGAACCAGTGATCGGAAAGCCGGTCAAACTCGCCATTCGCAACGAGATTGATTTCATTTTCTTTCGTAATACTGATTGCGTCGATATCAACGCCATGCAGGGGCGCGTTATTAACCCAAAACGATAATCTGGTTGGGCGGGGAAAAACCAGGCCAGAGACAGACCCGGCATACCCAATTTCACCGGTCTTTATTATCCCCCTGTAAGTTTGCCACCCCTCCCCATTCTCCTGAACCTGAAATATAGCATAGGTGCAATTATACGAGCTAATCAGCCATTTATCACATAATGCAACTGTCAGGGAGGCGTTTGGCTCGGATGTGCGAAGTCTGACGCTCACTTGATAGGTGTTATCCGCATCGATGTGGATTGCCTGCCCCATATACTGGGGCAGGCCGGACCACATCCGCATGAAACCATCATCCCCGTCACGGATAAAATCTGTGCGGGATGACCGCAGCTCAATTGTCCTGCTTTCTTGGCTAAGTCGTGGAAAACTGCCAAGGCCCATGCCTAAAAATTTTGTGGCAAGGGTATCGTCGCGCATGCTCAATGCGGCGCGCCAATGATTATACCGGGTTTCAGCGTCCGGCATGGTCCCCTCAAATCTTTCTCCCATATAGGTCCGGGAAAGCATGGGCAGGCCCACCATCGAAATCAGAACAACAGCACCTGATCCCAAAGCGACGGTAATAAATCCACGACGCCAGCCCGGGCGGCTCGCCAACAGCCCCAGCATGCCTACGCCAAAAGCAATCACTACCGCGATGAGGGGGCCGCGAGAGGCCGTGGCCATCAAAGTGTAGAATGATAGTAGCCCCATGCCTATGGTAACCGGCAATAGCGCCCACCAGCGGCGATCAAGCAATAACATAGCCAGCAGCGGCATGGTTGTCGCCAGCCATACATCGATGGGACCATCTCCGGTATGCAAGCTGGAAAATGTTGCAGCGATCCGGTGGTCAGAATTCCATTCAAACAATCCCGCAAAAATCCAGTGTTCGTACACCCCAACCACGCTGACACCAAAAAGGCCCAGCAAAAGACCCCGCAACAACAGGTGCGTGGCGTCGCTGTCCTGTGCGATGGCGCGCCTTAGCGGGTTGAACAGCAGCAGCGCCCACACAAACCCCTTGCCGACCCGCAAGCTGTTATAGGGGCTAAAATAGTCAGCAAATGAATTGGGCGTTATGGGCGGCGGCGGCCAAAGCTGTAACAGTGTGCTGAGCAGGTATGACACGGCCAGAAGCGTCAAAACCAGTTTCAGGTTTCTCGAAAGCGGCGGCAGCGGCTCTGCGCCGTTTTCACGCAGCGCAAGAACGCCCGCTGTTAACAGAACAAGGGCGTCAAATTCATCAAAGAAAAACCGGCCTGACCAGGGCGCAAGATCAAAGACCGGCAACATTGCAGGTACTATAATCAGCCAGAGTCCCGGCCGACGCCACAGGAAAATGGCGTACAGTGTAAAAGCCGCCGCTATAGGCAGGCGCAGGACCGGAAAATCCACCACGAACCAGATAGTGATCGCCAGTAAAGACAATACGTAGGGAATCCGCGCGCGCCGCTGCGTCACAAAATGCATTGCAGACTGAGCGTTGATTTTAGCGAAAGGCCTGTCTTGCGGCGCAGCTTCTACATTGCTTTCCGGTATTGACAAATCTGAGCCTAGCCGGACCGCCCACTCACAGATGCGCTGCGTCAACGTCACCGCCGCGACGGCTATCAGGATATTGGTAAGATCTGGCCGCAGTCCCGTAGTGATGAGGCCCCCTGCTTCTATTATGCCTGCAAATATGATTGCCCAAAATGCGCTATATATCAGGGGCCGTCTTTCTCCCGGCGCATTGCCATTAAGTGACTGGATAGCCCAGATGAAAACACCCAACGGCGCATAGCTGACAGCAATGCTCATCAGGCTGGAAAAGGCTTCTTGTTCAGTCGTGAAATAATAGTAATAGAAAGGCATCCAGTGCATGGATGCGAGTACGTCTTCGATTTTGCCTTGCCCCGCGAAACCGGCATGCCACCCCCGCAAAACCGGCAGTATCGCCAGATAGAGTGGCGCAGCAAGCCAGATACCGGCCTTCAGCCAGGGGGTGAGGCGTAGCATGATCCTGGGTAGCAAATCTGTAATCTGGTGACCAAGCGCTGCGCCAAGCATCGCAACAGCAAAACTGCTGGCTTCCACGCGCCCCGAATACTGAAGCCATTGCAGCGCTTCGATCCCGCAGGTAAGCGCAAAGGCCGCCAGAACCGCCGAGGAAACACTGCGATTCCAGATCAACCTAATCGCCATACCCAGCGGGAGTATGAGCGCAATTTGCAAAATCAGCGACGCCAGGCCGCGGATGCCGAATAAATTCTCCGGCGCCCATACGAACGCCTTCGGGTCGGCCAACCGCGTTGCAATTTCATCCGCACTGACCAGAAAATCAAACGGGAACAGCGCAATAAAAATGTACCCCAGCAGATAAAGTCCAAGCGCTGCGGTTAATGTTTTGGGACCCCCGGACAGGGCATTGCGTATCGCTGTTACAATCTGCCTGCCCCACAACGCCCAGCCAAGGATACCGATACCGGTGCCCACAATTTCCGCAACCATATCATTGAGCGAGTAAGTGCGCGGCGCGGCCCAAACCTGTAAAAACTCAATGCAAACCGCCAGACCAATACCAACGAACGCTGCGAAGATGGCCCCGCTCAGCCCCAGTCGGCTGGTGGCGCCATAGGCGAAAAATCCGATTGGCACATAAAGAATGAGATTGGCTACCAAATCGGCACGGTTACGAAGGCCCAGGCCATACCATTTGAGATAGGAAAAATTCCCGAACATGTAACCAGCCGGCGCATCGCGGTATTCGAAGGGAAGCAGACTGCCATACAGGACAAATATTGCGGACAGACATGCTAGCATGGCCAACGCGCCGTATGGAATCGGCGCTGGCCGCTGCGTCGCAAAATTCATTACTGTGTGCGCGTTGCGTTTAGTTAAAGGTCTGTCTTGCGGCGCAGCTTCTAGATTGCTATCAGATATTGGACTTTCCAATAATAGCACATCTGGCCCCACCCGGGCCGCCCACTCGCAGATGCGCTGCGTCAACGTCACCGCCGCGACGGCTATCAGGATATTAGTAAGGTCTGGCCGCAGTCCCGTAGTGATGAGGCCCCCTGCTTCTATTATGCCTGCAAATATGATTGCCAAAAATGCGCTATATATCAGGGGCGGCCTTTCTTCCGGGGCTTTGCCATTAAAGATCCGGATCGCCCATATGAAAATGCCCAAAGGGGCATAGCTGATGGCAAGACTCAACAAGCTGGAAAAGGCATGTGGTACAGTGATGAAGTAGTAATAGTGGAAAGGCATCCAATGCATGGATGCGAGCACGTCTTCGATTTTGCTTTGGCCGGCGAAACCGGCATGCCACCCGCGCAAAACAGGCAGTATCGCCAGATAGAGCGGCGCAGCAAGCCAGATACCCGCTTTCAACCAGGGTGCAAGGCGCAGCATGATCTTCGGTAGCAAATCTGTAATCTGATGACCGAGCGCCGCGCCAAGCATCGCAACAGCAAAACTGCTGGCTTCAACGCGCCCTGAATACTGAAGCCATTGCAGCGCTTCGATCCCGCTGGTGAGCACAAAGGCCGCCAGGACAGCGGAGGCAACACCACGATTCCAGACAAGCTTAATCGCCATGCCCAATGGCATCATGAGCGCAATTTTCAAAATTAGGGACGCCAGGCCGTGGATCTCGAATAAATTCTCCGGCACCCATGCGAATGCATTCGGGTCGGCCAGCCGCATTGCGACCTCATCCGCACTAACCAGAAAATCGAACGGGAACAGCGCAATGAAACTGTAAACCAGCAGGTATAAACCAAGCCCCGCAGTCAATGTTTTGGGGCCACCGGACAGGGTGTTCTGCACCGCGCTTACGATCAGCCTGCCCCACAGCCCCCAGCCAAGGATACCGGCACCGGCGCCTATGATGTTTGCAACGATATCATTTAGAGAAGCCGTGCGAGGCGCGGCCCATATCTGCAAAAATTCAATACAGATAGCCAGGCTGGCGCCAAGTAACGCCGCCAAGATTGCCCCGCCTGACTTCTGGCGGCTCGTAGCGCCAAAGGCGAAAAATCCGATTGGCACATAAAGAATGAGATTGGTTACCCAATCGACTTGGTTATAATTTTCAGGGTTCGTCCAATTGAGATAGGAGAAATTCCCGAACGTGTACCCCGGCGGCGCATCGCGGTATTCAAAAGGAAGCAGGCTGCCATATAGGACAAACAGTGCTGACAGGCATGCCAGCGTGGCAAGTATACCGTATGGAATCGATCGATTCTCTGACACGGCGCCCCCTGGATCAACACGCATTCAGAACTACCTGTGATTATTGCAAAGGCCGAAAAACAACGAGCTGTAACAATTTACGGGCGCACCAGCCATCATTTATTCGCCTCACGCACGATGATAGGGATGATTGGCCAGAATGCTTACCGCACGGTAAATTTGTTCCGCCAGCATCATGCGCACCAGCATATGCGGCCAGGTCATTGCCCCCAGCGATAGTTGCATATGCGCGCGGGCCGTTACCTGATCGCTTAACCCGTCCGCGCCCCCGATGACGAATACAAGATTGCGGCCGCCCTGATCCTTGTGTTGCCCCAGCCATTCTGCGAATTTCTCACTGGATAGCGCGCGGCCCCGGCCGTCCAGCGCCACCAGCGTTGCACCTTCCGGCACCTGGGCCAGCAGCAGTTCGCCCTCACGCACCTTGCGCTGGGTGGCATCGGTCTGGGCGCTGCGCCTGCTGCGGTCTTCGACCTCGCGCAGCACCATCGGGCCAAACCCAAGGCGGGCGCCCATCAATTCTGCATTTTTCAGATAGCTGTTGGCAGCGGCCGTTTCATCGGCGGCGGCTTTCTGCCCCCGGCCAACAGCCGCAATCGTGATGCGCATGGATGATTCTAGACGGCGCGCAGGCCGAACCCATTTGCCGGCTCAATATGCGATGGCATGGTCACCGACCATAATTTTTCGAGATTATAAAACTCCCGCACTTCCGGCCGGAAGACGTGAATGATCACGTCCACCGCATCGACGACAACCCAGTCACCCTGACGCAGGCCCTCGACGCGGCAATTGTCGCCATAAACCTGTTTGATTTTTTCCGCTACATGCCCGGCAATCGTTCCGACATGGCGCGAAGATGTACCACTGGCGATAACCAGATAATCGGCAATGCTGGATTTTCCTTCCAGCTCAATAGAAACAATATCAACGGCTTTATCATCGTCCATTGAATTTAGCACTAGCCGCATAAGCTCCTCCGGATTGGGATGGGCTGTACGGTGTGCGACGGCGCTATCTTGGGTCAGTGGGTTCCTCTGGGTTTGGTTAAGGATGTCTTACCCCCATAGAATAGGGATTACCGGGCGCATTTGCAAAATAATTACATGGTAAACTCATTTTCGCCCCGCCCGGATGGCGGTGGAGCTGGCCGGGTGCAGGCGGCAGGGGAGGAAGATCCACGCCGGGGCGGGCTGGCTGGCCAGACGGGTGGCGGACGCCAGCGGCAACCGGGCATCGGCGTAGCGCTGCGCCGCCTTGCCGTGCAGGGCCTTTATTCCGCTGCCTGGGCGGTCCAGAACGGCTATGGGCATCAGGCGCATGATCTGGCTCCAGGCCCGCCAGCGGGGCAATTGCACCAGATTATCGGCCCCCATCAGCCAGACAAACTGTACCCCCGGCCAGCGGCGTTGCAGGGCGGTCAGGGTGTCTATGGTGTAGGTGGTGCGCAAACGCTGTTCTACCGTGCTGACCACGATGCGAGGGTGGCCCGCTATTTTTTTTGCAGATTTTACGCGATCCTGCAGGCTGGCCATACCCGCCGCCGGTTTTAGCGGGTTTTGCGAGCTGACCAGCCACCAGACCCGGTCAAGCTGCAAACGTTTCAGGGCGATCAGGCTGATATGGCGATGCCCGGCATGGGCCGGATTGAAGGATCCACCCAGCAGGCCAACCCGCATACCGGGATATAGAAGTTCACGGCTCATGGGAGTTAAAGCATCGTGCAGCCTGGTGACGCCGCCAATCCACCCACAATGTCATCGCGAGCGAAGCGTGGCGATCCACCAGCCTTCGCAAGAAGGCTACGGCTGGCAAAGGAGCGCCAAACTCGGTCCTTACCGTGTGACTCTGGATTGCCACGGCGCTATGCGCCTCGCAATGACGCAGGAGAGGGCGCGATTTCGTCAATCTCTATCACCCATTACGTCCGCGTCTGGCCGTTGCCGCGCACCACATATTTGTAGCTGGTCAATTGCGCCGCGCCCACCGGGCCGCGCGCATGCAGTTTGCTGGTGGAAATGCCGATCTCTGCCCCCATGCCGAATTCGCCGCCATCGGCGAACTGGGTTGAGGCATTGTGCATGACAATGGCGCTGTCGATCTGGGACAGGAAACGCTCGGCTGTCGGCCCATCATCGGTGATGATGGATTCGGTATGTTGCGATCCATAGCGCTGAATATGCGCGATGGCTTCATCCACGCCGTCCACGATGCGAACGGAAATGATGGCGTCGAGATATTCCGTCGTCCAGTCAGCCTCGGACACCGGTTTGACGCGCGCATCAAAAGCCTGCACATCTGGCCCGCCGCGCACTTCGCAGCCTGCGCCGATCAGATCGGCCACCAGCACCGGCAGATGGGTTACGGCACAGCGGCGATCCACCAGCAGGGTTTCCGCAGCACCGCAAATTCCGGTACGGCGCATTTTGGCATTGATCACAATTTTGCGCGCCATTTCCAGATCGGCCTTGCCATCCACATAGACATGCACAAGACCATCCAGATGCCCCATCACCGGCACGCGGGCGTCGCGCGTCACGCGCTCGGTCAGGCTGCGCCCGCCGCGCGGTACGATGACATCGATATATTGCGTCATGTTGCCCAGCATATAACCGACAGCGGCGCGATCAATGGTCGGCACCCGCTGCACCGCGCCTTCGGGAATCTTGGCGGCGTTCAGGCCTTCCAGAATACATTCATGAATGGCGCGGCTGGAATGATAGCTTTCCGACCCGCCGCGCAAAATCACCGCATTGCCCGCCCGCAGACACAGTGCAGCGGCATCCGCTGTCACATTGGGGCGGCTTTCATAAATGATGCCGATCACACCCAGCGGCACGCTGACCCGCTCAATATGCAACCCATTGGGGCGATCCCATCCGGTCAGCACCTGACCCACCGGATTGGGCATGCCGGCAATTTCATCCATACTGCGCACCATTGCAGCAATGCGCGCATCATCCAGTTTCAGGCGGTCTAGCATGGAGGCGGGCAGGTTTGCGGCCTGTGCTGCGGCCATATCCTTGTCATTGGCTTTCAGGATCAGATCGACATTGGCGCGCATCGATGCGGCGGCGCAGTACAATGCGGATTCCATTGCCTTGCCGTCACGATTGGCCAAATGGGCTGCCGCTTCGCGCGCGCGGCGGCCGATTTCATCCATGATGGTTGCGATTTCGATAGCGGAAAGTTCGCGCGCGGGTTTGGCGGTTGCGCCATCGGGCTTACGCTGCGGTTCCCGGCGAGCGTCGTTAATGTCGGTGATGGTCATGCGTGTTTGCCTCCGCCCGTTAAAACCAGATCATCCCGGTGGATCATTTCCGTGCGCCCACGATAGCCCAGCAGGCGTTCGATTTCACCGCTTTTATGTCCCGCGATCTGGCGCGCGTCCCTGGCCGTATAGGCGCACAGGCCACGCGCGATTTCCATGCCGTTCGGCGCCAGCACAATTACCGCGTCGCCCCGGCTGAATTCCCCGGTTACCTCAAACACCCCGGCGGGTAGCAGGCTTTTTCCGGCCAGCAGCGCATCGACCGCGCCCGCATCCAGCAGCAGGCGTCCCGCAGGTTCCAGCACGCCCGCAATCCACTGCTTGCGCGCAGCAGCGGGCGAGCCGTGCGCCAGAAACCAGGTGCAGCGCGCACCTTCCTGTAGCGCGCGTAGCGGATGCAGAATGCGGCCATTGGCAATGGCCATCGCACAGCCAGCCCCGGTTGCGATCCTGGCCGCCGCCAGTTTGGTGATCATGCCGCCGGTTCCCACAGAGGAACCGGAACCGCCCGCCATCGCTTCGATCTCCGGCGTAATGACAGGGACTTCGGCAAAATGCTGTGCCGCAGGATCACGGCCCGGATCGGCCGTATACAGACCATCTATGTCTGAGAGCAGCACCATACAGTCCGCGCTGATCATCTGCGCCACGCGGGCCGCCAGCCGGTCATTATCGCCATAGCGGATTTCGCTGGTCGCCACGGTGTCATTTTCATTGACCACCGGCACTGCGCCCAGTTTCAGCAGCGTGTTAAATGTATTGCGCGCATTCAGATAGCGCCGCCTTTGTTCGGTGTCTTCCAGCGTGAGCAAAATCTGCGCGCAGGGCAATTGCTTTGCGGCCAGCGCCGCCTGATAGGCATGCGCCAGATGCACCTGTCCGGCCGCCGCCGCCGCCTGGCTTTCCTCCAGCCGCAACACTTTGCCGCGCAGGCCCAGAATGCCGCGCCCCAGCGCAATCGCGCCCGATGACACCAGCACCACCTGCGCGCCACCCGCGCGCAATTGCGCCACATCATCAATCAGCGCCCGCAGCCATTTATCGCGCAGGGTTCCGCTTTCGGCATCGGTTAACAGCGCCGATCCAATCTTGATGACGATGCGTTTTGCTTTCGACAGCCGTTTGGCTGTGCCCGCCGCGCCGTTCATGGGCTCCACTGCGCCACAGGTTCGGGATTATTTTCAACCGCCGCGCCAATGCGCGCGCGTTTGATGGCGGCGTGTAATTCGCGCAATACTTCCTGCACGCCCTGTCCGGTTGCGCCGGAAATGGTCATCACTGACTGGCCGCTGGCTTTTTCCAGCGCGGCTTTTTTTCTGCGAATTTGTTCGGGCGTCAGCGCATCGCATTTATTCAGCACCAGCAGTTCCGGCTTGGCCGCCAGTTCGGGGCTGTATTCCTGCAATTCATGTCGGATGGTGCGATAGGCTTTGGTGATTTTTTCCTGCGTGCCGTCAATCAGATGCAGATTGATGCGGCAACGTTCCACATGCCCCAGAAAGCGGGTGCCCAGCCCCGCACCTTCATGCGCGCCCGCAATCAGGCCGGGAATATCGGCCATGACAAATTCCTCGCCGTCGCAATAGACGACGCCCAGTTGCGGATGCAGCGTGGTGAACGGATAATCGGCAATCTTGGGCCGCGCGCGGCTGACCGCCGCCAGAAATGTCGATTTACCCGCATTGGGCAAACCCAGCAGGCCCGCATCGGCAATCAGTTTCAGGCGCAGCCAGACCCATAGCTCGACCGATTCCTGCCCCGGATTGGCATGACGCGGGGCCTGATTGGCGGGGCCCTTGAAACGGGCATTGCCCCAGCCGCCATTGCCACCTTTCAGCAGACGGATTTTTTGTCCGGGTACGGTCATATCCGCCAGCAGGGTTTCTTCGTCCGCGTCCCAGATTTGCGTACCTGCGGGAACTTTCAACACCACATCCGCGCCATTGGCGCCGGTGCGGTTGCGGCCCATGCCGTGAATGCCGATGCCCGCCTTGAAATGCTGCTGATAGCGAAAATCGATCAGCGTGTTCAGCCCGTCCAGGCATTCAACATAGACATGCCCGCCATTGCCGCCATCGCCGCCATCGGGTCCGCCGAACTCAATAAATTTCTCACGCCGGAACGACACCGCGCCCGCGCCGCCATTCCCCGCCTTGAGATAGATTTTCGCCTGATCAAGAAATTTCATCGATATACTGCTCTAAAATAAAAAAGGGAGATGGCGATCCATCTCCCTTTCAGATCGCCACCATCTGGATGGCGGTGCATCCAGTATTATTCAGCCGCTACCTGCATCGGGACAACCGATATGCACGGACGTCCGCCCTTGCTGTTGCAAAACAATACATGGCCTTCGGTCACTGCAAAAATCGTATGGTCGCGGCCCATGCCGACATTTTCACCCGGGTGCCATTGTGTGCCGCGCTGGCGCACAATGATGTTGCCGGAGATGACATGTTCGCCACCGAATTTTTTTACGCCCAGTCTACGGCCTGCACTGTCACGACCATTGCGTGAGGAACCGCCTGCTTTTTTATGTGCCATGTTTCAAATTCCTCGCTTAGGCCGCTTTAATATCGGTTACGTGCAGCACCGTCTGTAACTGACGATGGCCGTTCTTGCGACGGTATTTATGGCGGCGCTTTTTCTTGAACACCAGAATTTTCGGATCGCGGGCCTGCGCCACGATCTGGGCGGTGACCGAAGCGCCCGCAACCAGCGGCGCGCCAATGGTGATCTTGCCCGCATCATCGACCAGCAATACCTGATCAAAAATGATGTTCTGGCCCGCTTCGCCCTCAAGCTTTTCGACGCGCAGCACGTCGCCAGATGCGACTTTGTACTGCTTTCCGCCGGTTTTAATTACTGCGTACATGCTTGCTACCCATATTCCTGCGCTATTGGCACCCGAATTTCCCAAAAACATGAGATAATTCAACGACCTGAGGGCCGCCCACACCAATTTGCGCAGGCGTTCCCTGTAAAGTGGCGCGGACTATAGCCGTTGCGGATTTTAAGTCAAGCAGGGAACGCAAGATTAACGCTAACAGTCCTGACCACCCGCCCATGCGCGATAGTTAGATACATATACGCATTTTGCGCGATATTATCTTGCATAAGATCAACCCGTCTTTCGGAGAATGGCGTGCCCGACCGAGCCATCCTGCCCCTCGCCGCCGATGATGCGGCCCCGCATTATGCGGATTGGCTGGCGCATCTGGCGCATGCGCGGCGGCTGAGTGCGCATACGGTAGCGGCTTATGGCCGGGATGTGCGGGATTTTTTTGGGTTTTTGCAGGCGCATCTGGGGGGGCAGGCCGGCCTTGCGGAATTGCGCGCCCTGCAAATTTCGGATTTCCGGGCCTGGCTGGCGCATCGGCGCGGTGATGGGCTGAACTCCGCGTCGCTGGCGCGGGCGATTTCGGCGTTGCGCAATTTTTTCCGTTTTCTGCACAAAACCGGGGTGCTGGAAAATACCGCTATTGGCGGCCTGCGCGGCCCGAAAATTCCGCACGGCGTGCCCAAACCGCTGAGCGCACCGCAGGCACTGCGCACGGTTGCGGATGCGGGCGATCTGGCGGGGGAACCCTGGATCGGCCTGCGCGATGTGGCGGTGTTGAGCTTGCTGTATGGCTGCGGTTTGCGGGTGTCGGAGGCGCTGGGCCTGAACCGCAGCGCCGCGCCATTTGGCGATACGCTGCGCATTCTGGGCAAGGGCGGCAAGGAACGCATGGCCCCCGTGCTGCCAGTGGTGGCGCAGGCGGTGCAGGATTATCTGGCGCACTGCCCGTATAAACTGACTGCCAGCGATCCGCTGTTCGTCGGCGCGCGCGGCAAGCGGTTAAGCCCGCGCATTGTGCAGTTGGGCATGCAGCGGATGCGCGGCGCGCTGGGTCTGCCCGACAGCGCCACGCCGCATGCGCTACGTCACAGCTTCGCCACCCATCTGCTGTCGGCGGGCGGTGATCTGCGCACCATTCAGGAATTGCTGGGCCATGCCAGCCTGACCAGCACCCAACGCTACACCGAAGTAGACGCGGCGCGGCTGCTGGAAGTGTATGGCGCCGCCCATCCCCGCGCGCGGGGATGAACGGCCAAAGCAAGTCTAGTCTTTCGGTGGCTTGCCAACGGCTTTGGATTCGACCAGCGCGTCAATGTCGCTGGTTGAGTAGCCGTATTTCGCCAGCACTTCGTATGCGTCGCCGCCCTTGCGGGGCGGGTGCAGGCGGAACTTGGCCGGCGTCTTGGAGAAATTCACCGGATGCTTGGTGGTGAAATAGCCGCCTTCGGTGGGGTGTTCGCGCCGGGTGAAGAATTTGACGTCCACCAGATGCGGATCCTGCTGCAAATCTTCCAGCCGGTTGATGCGCATGCAGGGAATGTCATGCTCATCCAGCAGGGTCATCCATTCCTGGGTGGTCCTGCTTTGTGTCACTTCGCCGATCAGCGCGTACAGGCTGTCGATATTCTTGGTGCGATCCTCGAAACTTGTGCCGCGCCATTTGTCCCACAGTTCCGGCTGGCCGGAAATTTCAAAGAACAGCGGCCAGTGCTTGTCCGTATACGGAACAATGCCGATATAGCCATCCTTGCTTTTGAACGGCTTGCGGTTCGGCGTCAGAATGCGGGTATAACCCCACTGACCCTGCGGCGGATCATAGGCATGACCGTAAAAATGCTCGGCCAGGGTAAAGCCAACCAGTGCCTCCAGCATCGGCACTTCAACAAATTGCCCCTCGCCGGTGCGCTGATGGTGAAACAGCGCGGCCAGCGTTGCGTACATCATATGCAGGCCGGTCGCCTTGTCCGCCACGATCGAGGGTAAAAAGCGCGGCTGTTCGATCTTGTCGGTCTTGGGCAGCAGATCGGCAATGCCCGATGCGCCCTGCACCAGATCGTCATAGGCCTGACGGCCCGCATAGGCGCCGCCCGCACCGAACCCCACCGCATGCACATAAATGATATCCGGCTTGATCTTGATCATATCGTCATAGGTGAAGCCCAGCCGCGCCAGCCCGTCCGGGCGGACATTGGTCATAAAAATATCGCAGTCGGCGATCATCTTGCGGAACACTTCCTTGGCCTTGTCCTTGGTCAGGTCCAGCACCACGGAGGTCTTGTTGCGGTTGAGCGTGAGGAAAATCGGCCCCAGATCGCCATGCGGGCTTGGCCCGGCGGTGCGCATCAGATCGCCCACGGGGGTTTCCACCTTGGTGGTTTCCGCGCCCATATCCGCCAGCAACTGCGTCGCATACGGCCCCAGCACCACGCTGGTCATATCCAGTATCTTGACGCCGGTCAGCGGACCATTGCTTGTGTCTATTTTGCTCTGCGCCATGTGAGGCCTCTCCCTGCTTTTGTTTCTAGAGTTATAGTTTTGTTGGCCCGAATATGCCCGTATTGCCGGAATTTCGCAAGGCTTTGGCTTGGTAAAAGCGCATGCTAGGCTTGCCCCAAACCAAAACGGGAGAAAACAGCATGGGCGCACGCACAGGGGCACAATATATTGCGGGGCTGAAAGACGGGCGCCGTATTCATGTGAATGGCGAACTGGTGCGCGATGTGACGCAATATCCGGGCTTTCGCGGCGTGGTGGGCGAACTGGCGCGCCATTATGACCGGCATCATGATGCGGATCTGCGCGATGCGCTTACCTTTGCCTCGCCCAAAGACGGGGCGCGGGTCAGCAATTCCTTTCTGGCGGGCACGGACCGGGCCTTGATGGAGGCGCGGGTGGCGGGGGACCGGGCGCGTTCGCAGTATACGTATGGGCTGATGGGGCGGCTGCCGGATTTCATGAATGCCTGGGTTACCGATATGGCGATGGTCCCGCATGTGCTGGGTGCGCGCGACAAGAAATTCGCTGATAACGCCACCGCCTATTATGAACATTGCCGCGACAAGGATGTGTGCATGACGCACACCCTGGTGGACCCGCAGATCGACCGCACCAAAGGCCCCGATGCGCAAGCCTCCATGCGGATTGTCAAGGAAACCAGCGCCGGGATTATCGTCAATGGCGCGCGCATGCTGTCCACGCTGGCCCCCGTCAGTGACGAATTGCTGGTTGGCCCGTTCATGCCGCGCAAGCCGGGCGAAGAGGCCTATTGCGCCGCCTTCGCCGTGCCGGTGGCCACCGAGGGGCTGCGCTTTGTCGCACGTGAAACTTATGATCACGGGCGCAGTGCGTTTGACCGGCCTCTGTCCGGGCGCTTTGACGAAGGCGATGCGATTGCGTTTTTCGATCATGTCCTGATCCCGTGGGAGCGGGTGTTCGTGGCGGGCGATATCCGTGCCTATAATTCGCTGCTTGTCGCCTTTCCCGGTCATGTCGGTTTGCAGGCGGTCATTCGCGGCACCGAGAAACTGCGCTTTATGACCGGGCTGGCCTGCAAGCTGGCCACGGTCAGCGGGCGCGATAAAATGCCCCGTTATCAGGAAATGCTGGGCGAACTGGTCGGCTATGTGCAGATCGCCGAAGGGCTGATCCTGGCTGCGGCCAACGAAACCCTGCGCCGCATTGAGGCCACAAAGGAATTGCTGGGCGGCAAGGCCGATTACAGCCAGAGCTTTGAAGTGGCGCGCGGTGTGCATCCGTTCCACAGCTTTGTCGGCGGCGCGGCCATGCGGCAGTTTTTCCCGATGGTCAATACGATGGTCTGCGACGTGATCCGCCGGATTGGATCGAGCGGTTTTGTGATGACGCCAACCGAAGGCGATTTCGACAATGCGGAAATCGCGGCTTCATTGCAGGCCGTGCTGGCCGGGCCCGAAATGGAAGCCCGAAAAAAAGTGCGCCTGCAAAAGCTGGCCTGGGATGCCGTCGCCACCGAATTTGGCAGCCGCCAGGAACATTACGAAATATTTTTCAGTGGCGATCCCTATGCCGTGCGCATCCAGCAGTTCGGCGCGCCGGAACGCGGGCGCTGCGAAGCGCTGGTCGAGAGGCTGCTGGGCGAGGGCGCTTAGCACCCCCTTTCACAGCCGCTATTCATGCCTGAATTTCGCCGGGCGTTTTTCCACGAACGCTGCCATGCCTTCGCTTTGGTCTTTTGTGGCGAATTGCGAATGGAACAAACGCCGCTCAAATCGCACCCCTTCGCTTAAGCTCACCTCATAGGCGCGGTTGATGGATTCCTTGGTCATCATGGCGATGGGCAGGGATTTCTCGGCGATGACGGCGGCGACTTTCAATGCCTCGTTTACCAGATCGGCGGCCGGAATAATGCGGCTGACCAGCCCGGCGCGTTCAGCCTCGACCGCATCCATCATGCGCCCGGTCAGGCACATTTCCATGGCTTTGGATTTGCCGACAAAGCGGGTCAGGCGTTGCGTGCCGCCTGCGCCCGGCATGACGCCCAGATTGATTTCCGGCTGGCCGAATTTGGCGGTGTCGGCGGCCAGAATGAAATCACACATCATCGCCAGCTCACAGCCGCCGCCCAGCGCAAAGCCCGCAACAGCGGCAATCACCGGCTTGCGGGCGCGCGATGCGCGTTCCCAATTGGATGTGATGAAATCTTCCATGAACACGCCCATATAGGTTTTGGGCTGCATTTCCTTGATGTCCGCACCCGCAGCAAAGGCGCGCTCGCTGCCGGTGATGACCATGCAGCCAATACCGTTATCGGCCTCGAACGCGTCAATCGCCTGGGTCAGTTCATCCATCAGCGCCTTGCACAGCGCGTTCAGCGCGGCCGGCCGGTTCAGCCGGATCAGCCCGACGCGGCCATGGGTTTCGACGATGATATTTTCATATGCCATGCGGATGCTCCTGTTTTGTTTAATGCTGTATAGCACGAAACTTTCAGCGCTGACAGCCGGGGCAGTATGAGATGAAATTCATCCAATTGCAGAATCACGGATCACATTTTCCCGCAAAAAACCAATCAACCCCGTTTCATCCAATGTGCCCGCTGCAAGGTTCAGTATTGCCTGTGCGGCGTTTTCTTCGCTGGCGGTAAAGCGCAAGCCGTTCAGTTCCAAAAACAAAACGCCCACCACAAAGCCGGTGCGTTTATTGCCATCGACAAAGGGGTGATTGCGCACAATGCCCGCAATATAGGCGGCGGCCAGATCAATCCTGTCGGCGGTTTCAGCGTAAGCAAATATCTGCTGTGGCCGGGCGAGTGCGGATTTCAGCAATCCCCCATCGCGCAATCCCACCGCGCCGCCAAACACTGCGAGCAGCCGGTCATGCAACGCCAGCGCGTCGCATTCCTCAATCCAGACCGGCGCGCTCATTTGGCCAGGGTATGCAGCGTGTTGCGATAGCGATCAATAATGTCTTCGGCCTTTGCCATTTTCTGCTCGAACGCCGGATCATAGGGGGTCAGCCGGTAGGTTCCATCCGCCGCCTCGATCAGGAACAGCGGCGCACCGTCTTTGGTGTGCAGCCGGTTGATAACTTCCCTGGGCAGCACGACGCCCAGCGAGTTGCCGAATTTGCGAACCTTGAGCTCAATCATGACGCCTCTCCCATTACGTTATCACCAATGTAATAACATTCGGGGTGGAATGCAAGAGAAACTGGCCCCTATCGCTGACAGGTGGCGCAGAAGAAGCTGGAGCGGCCGGATTGCACAATGCGGGTGATGGGTTTTTGGCAAGCCTTGCAGGGCTGCCCTTCGCGACCGTAAACATCAAAACCGTGCTGGAAATACCCCAGACTGCCATCGGCGGCGGCGTAATCGCGCAGGGTGGAGCCGCCCGCCGCAATGGCGTCCGTCAGCACTGCCCGAATGGCCTGCGATAATTTTTCCGCCCGTGCACCCTTTAGCGTACCGGCCAGACGGCGCGGCGACAGCCCGGCGCGAAACAGCGCCTCGCACACATAAATATTGCCAAGCCCGGCGATCAGGCGCTGATCGAGCAGCGCCGCCTTGAGAGGTGTGCGCCGCCCGGCAAACTTGTCCGCCAGATGCGCGCCGCTAAGTTCATTGCCCAATGGTTCAATGCCCAGACCAGACAGAAAACGGTTTTGCGCAAGCGCGTCCGGCGCGATCAGTTCCATAAACCCAAACCGACGCGGATCACTATACACCAGCCGCACACCGTCGCTAAGGTGAAGCACCACATGGTCATGCAGTTTGGGTTCAGGATCAAAACTATAGCGCCCGGTCATGCCCAGGTGTGAGAGCAGGACGCCGCCCCCCTCCAGCGCGATCAGCAGATATTTCGCCCGCCGGTCCACCCCCACAATGGTCTGCCCGGTGAGCGCGTGCGCAAAGCCATCGCCAAACGCAAACCGCAAATCCGGGCGGTTAAGATCAACCCGCAATATCCGCCGCCCGGTCAGGCGCGGCGCTAATCCCCGGCGGATGGTTTCAACTTCAGGTAATTCAGGCATGGGCTGTTGTAGCGCAAGCTTGACGGTTGAGCTATAGTCTGGACAGATCGAAGGTCGGAGAAGTTTTAAGGGCTAAGTCTACAATGGCGAAGAAACAAAAATTCTCGGCAAGCGTCTGGCGCGAAGGCAAATGGCATATCGCCCAGTGCCTCGAGGTCGATGTCGTCAGTCAGGGGACGAGTGAGTCGGCTGCGCTGAAAAACCTGGCTGACGCGCTGGCGCTGCACTTTAGTCCGCCGATGGCCACCCGGGCGCCGAGAGTGCTGCCGATAGAGGTTAAGGCGCGTGCCGCTTAAAAGCCTGCCGTTCCGGGAAATCCGGCGAAGGTTATTAGCAGCGGGATGGACCGAGGCCGGACAGACCGGCAGTCACGTAAAATTCGCCCGGCGTGTTGGGAATGGTTTACGCACCACCATTGTACCCAAACATCGTGAAGTAGCGCTTGGCACACTACGTGGCATTCTGCGGCAGGCCTGAATCAGCCCCGACGATTTTGAACGGCTGTAAAAAAGCTGGAATAACAGCAGGGCCGTCTCCCTCTCGTATCAGCGCAACTCAAACCCCTCATAGCCCTTCGCCGCCACGTCCGCCAATATTTCGCGGTATGCCACATTGCCGCCCGCCCAGATCTGGAAGGTGCGGGCTTTGCCCGGCACGTTGGATCCGGTGTACCAGCTATCGGTTTTGGCGAGTAATGTGGCGTCGGCTACTTCGGCGACATGCTTGACCCAATCATCTTCCGCGGTCTTGCTGGGCTGGGTGCGGGCCAATTGATTGTCGCGCATATGGCGGATGAGATCGGTTACCCATTCGACATTCAGTTCCGCGCAACGCGGAATATTGCACAGCGCCGAATTGCCCTGCGGGCCGACCAGCGTGAACAGATTGGGAAAGCCCGCACTTTGCAGGCCCAGATAGCTGCGTGGGCCGTTGGCCCATTTGTCTTTCAGTTTTACGCCGTTCTCGCCGCTAATATCGATGCGCGTAATGCCGCCGGTTACCGCGTCAAACCCGGTGGCGTAGATGATCATGTCGAGTTCATATTCGTGATCGCTGGTCTTGATGCCCGTTGGCGTGATGCGCGCAATCGGGGTTTCGCTGATATCCACGAGGGTCACATTGGGCTGATTGTACACCTCGTAATATCTGGTCTCCAGCGGCACGCGGCGGGTGCCGAAGCCATGATCTTTCGGAATAAGTTTTTCTGCGATTTTGGGATCTCTGACGCGGCTACGGATTTTGCGGGCGACAAAGTCAGAGATCAGATCATTGGCTTTCTGGTTGGTGAGAATATCCCCAAACGCGCCCAGCCACAGGCTGAACCCAGGCCCCGGATACAGCTTTTCAAACAGCGCCTCGCGTTCTTCAGCCGATACTTCAAGCGCGGATCGCGGGTCGGAATCATGCACCATGCTGGCGAAAGAGGTTTTGCATTTATTGAACATTTCCGGATAGCTGGCCTTGATTTTGGCCTGTTCTTGCGCGCTGATAGGGCCGTTGCCGAGTGGCGAGCACCAGTTGGGCCGACGCTGAAACACGCTCAGATGCCCGGCGGTTTTGGCGACTTCCTGAATCACCTGCACGCCGGTGGCGCCGGTGCCGATAATGCCCACACGTTTGCCCGCATAGCCCACATCCGCGCCACCCCATCCTTTAGGGTCGGCTGGCCAGTTGAAGGTGTGAAACGCGGTTCCCTTGAAGGTTTCCATGCCGGGAATTTGGGGCATCATCGGCGCAGATAGCGGCCCCAGCGCCGTGATCAGATAACGTGCGCGGGCGCGCTCACCGGTGTCGGCTTCAACCTCCCAGCAATTGGCGGCGGCGTCAAAACTTGCAGCGCGCACCCGCGTGTTAAACTGGATGTCCTTACGCAGATCGAATTTATCCGCAACATGATTGAGATAACGCAGGGTTTCCGGCTGCGGCGAATAATGCTCGCTCCAGTCCCATTCCTGCAAGAGTTCCTTCGAAAACGAATAGGCATAGGATTCGCTCTCAGAATCAAAACGGCATCCCGGATAACGGTTCCAGAACCAGGTGCCACCCACGCCGCTGGCCGCCTCGATCACCCGCACCGACAGCCCCAATTCGCGCAGCCGGTAAAGCTGATACAGGCCGGTAACGCCTGCGCCGATGATGATGGCGTCATAATGTTGGGCTGCGGTGCTGGACATGAAATTTCCTCTTTGGGGTGGAATGAACTGAGCAGTTCAATCTAAAGCGATCTTGCGCTATGGTCCAGACATGACATCAACCACACATTTTGGCTTCAGAGAAGTTCCCGAGGGCGACAAGCAGCGCCTGGTGGGCGGCGTGTTTGATGCAGTTGCGTCGCGTTATGATCTGATGAATGACGTGCTGTCGGGGGGTATGCACCGGCTGTGGAAGGCCGCGATGGTCGATTGGTTGCGCCCGCGCGCGGGAATGCGGTTGATTGATGTGGCGGGCGGCACCGGCGATATTGCGGGCCGGGTGCTGGAGCGGGTGCATAGACAGGCCGATATTACCGTGTGCGATATTAATGTCAGTATGCTGACGCAAGGGCGCAAACGCGCGCCCGATGCTCCCATTCACTGGCTGGCGGGGGATGCGGAGGCGCTACCCTGCCCGGATCGGTCGTTTGACGCCTATACGATTGCCTTTGGCATTCGCAATGTCACGCATATCGACGCGGCGCTGCGTGAGGCGCATCGGGTGCTGAAACCGGGCGGGCGGTTTTTGTGCCTCGAATTTTCTTCCGTAAACATGCCGGGGCTGGACACGCTGTATGATTTATATTCGTTCAAACTGATGCCGTTACTGGGCGGGTTAGTCGGCGGCAACCGGGAGGCGTATCAATATCTGGCGGAAAGCATCCGGCAATTTCCCGATCAGCAGAAATTTGCCGGCATGATTGCCGATGCGGGGTTTTCACAGGTGGCGTTCCGCAATCAATCGGCGGGCATTGCCGCCATTCATTCCGGCTGGCGGATATAAGCGCGCAGATGTTTGATCCCATTGCCGCATTTGACAACAGTCTACGCCTGATCCGGGCGGCGCGTGTGCTGGCGCGCCATGACGCGCTGTTTGCATTTACAGATATGCCTGCGCCACCGCTGGCGATCCGCATTGCGTACGGGCTGGCCAGATTGCGCATGCCGTGGGAGCCGCGTATTCCAGCGATTGACAGCGCGCGCCCCGGAGAGCGTCTTGCCGATGCGCTACAGCAACTGGGTCCAAGCTATATCAAGCTGGGGCAGATGCTGGCGACGCGCCCGGATGTCATCGGCGATCAGTTGGCGCGCGATCTGATGCGCCTGCAGGACCGGCTGCCGCCCTTTGCACAGACGCTGGCAGAGGCCATGATTGCGCAGGAACTGGGCGGCGCGCCTGGCGATCATTATGTTGATTTCGGCCCGGCCATTGCAGCGGCATCTATCGCGCAGGTGCATCAGGCGGGCGTGGCGGATAAGACGGGTACGGACGATACACAAACCATCAAACAGGTGGCGGTAAAAATTCTGCGTCCCGGTGTGGAAGATGCCTTTGCCCGCGATCTGGAAAGTTTTTTGTGGGCAGCGCAGTTGATCGAACGCACCCAGCCTGGATTGCACCGTTTGCGGCTGACTGAAGTGGTGCGCATTCTGGCCGAAAGCGTCGCGCTTGAAATGGATTTACGCTACGAGGCGGCGGCGGCATCCGAGCTGGCCGAAAACATGTCGGCGGAAATAGCGGCCGGTGAATTTCGCGTACCCGCCATTGACTGGCGGCGCACGGCGCGCCGGGTGCTGACGCTGGAATGGATGGATGGCATTTCCATTGGTGATAATGCAGCGCTGGTTGCAGCGGGCCATGATCTGAAAGCCTTGGCCGCGCGCGTGATCACCCTGTTCCTGAAACAGGCCATGCGCGACGGATTTTTTCACGCAGACATGCATCAGGGCAATCTGTTTGTGGCGCGGGATGGCGCCATTATTGCGGTTGATTTCGGCATTATGGGGCGGCTCGATCCGCGCAGCCGCCGCTATCTGGCGGAAATTCTGTATGGTTTGGTGCGCCGGGATTATCGCCGGGTGGCCGAACTGCATTTCGAAGCTGGTTTTGTTACGCGCGACAAATCGGTGGATGCGTTTGCCCAGGCGCTGCGCTCGGTGGGCGAGCCGATCTTTGGCCTGCGCGCCAGTGAAATTTCCATGAGCCGCCTGCTGGCGCAACTGTTCCGCGTGACCGAAACTTTTGCCATGCGCACCCAGCCGCAATTGCTGCTGCTGCAAAAAACCATGGTCGTGGTGGAAGGCGTGGCGCGCGGCTTAAACCCGGATGTGGATTTCTGGGAAGTTTCAGAACCCGTGATCAAGGAATGGATCAGCGATCATCTGGGCCCAGAAGCGCGCCTGATGGAAGCAGCCGAAGGCGCGGCCGCGCTGGCCCGCGCCCTGCCAAACCTGCCACATCTGATCGAACGCGCCGAACGCGCCGCCGCCCGGTTTTACGGCGAAGAAACCCGCGATGAAGATCACCCGCCCGCAAACAACCGCTTCGCCAATACCGGCTGGTGGGTTGCAGGCGCGGCGATCATAGCATTGTTGTTAAGCTGGGTTTAAGGTGATATCGCTAATGCTGATATTCTAAAACAGGGAGTGCGACAATGGCCGAGCGTAAATCTGCGCTTAAACGGGCTCCGGATCGTCCTGAACTTCAGCGGTTGTTAGCGCAAGCCAGGACAGCGGTTATCACCGACGAGATGCTTCAGGAACAGCGGGTAAGCTTTGTGTATGGCAATGCGCCTGTCGGATCAGGGACTACCAGGGAATCAGCGCGGCGGGCAACCAAGAGCATTCTTCTAAATCCACCTGAAATGACATAACGGAAGGGAGAAGCGGTAAAACACCGGGTTCGTTCCATGCTGGTTTTAGAAGAAGAATATCCAGAATTATATCATCGTATTCAGGATCAAAACCTGATCCGTCAGTACGATTTGATGACCAATTGCATTGAAATCGGCATCAAGCAGGGGCCAATAGCCTTCGACAAATCCATGTTGTGGGCGCTCAATCATGTCGCTGTTGCAAATATTTCAGCATTCGGCGGAAGATTCCGCCAGGAACCCATATATGTTGGTGACCACAAACCACCGCATTTCAGGGAAGTGGCGGACTGGATGGACCGATTCATCTCTACTGTCCATGAAAACTGGTACATTTGGTCCCCAACGGAATTAGCGGCGTACGGATTATGGCGCCTGAACTGAATTCATCCGTTTGTTGAGGGCAATGGCAGAACAGCCCGCGCGACTTGCTATTATCTTCTCTGTGTCCGCAATGGTTCGTTATTGCCCGGCCGCAAAATTCTTCCTGAGCGGATTAGAGAAAACCGTGCTGGATATGAGCGGGCGCTGCATGCCGCTGATGAAGCATGGGAAAGTGGCCATCTCGACTTCACAGATATGGAAGATTATCTGGCTGTCCTGGTGCAGGCGCAGCTTGATGATGATGGCATGCCGCATTAAGGGGCACGCCAAACCAAATCTAATCGCTTGAGGGATTGCTGCGTCCCCCTTTCAATTTACATACACATATAGTAGATTTCCCTAAACCCCACAATTAACGTCTGGATAGGGCTGATGTTATCGGGCAAGCGCATTCTACTCATTATCGGCGGCGGCATTGCGGCCTATAAGAGCCTGGATCTGATCCGCAGGCTGCGGGCGCAGAACGCCAGTGTGCGCTGTATTCTGACGGCGGGTGGGGCGCAGTTTGTAACCCCATTATCGGTGGCCAGCCTGTCCGGCGACAAGGTTTATACCGAACTGTTCGATCTGATGAACGAAGCCGAAATGGGGCATATTCAGCTATCGCGCGACGCGGATTTATTGGTGGTGGCGCCCGCGACCGCTGATCTGATGGCGCGCATGGCGCAGGGTCTGGCCAATGATCTGGCCACCACCGCGCTGCTGGCGACCGACAAGCCGGTGCTGATTGCGCCCGCCATGAATGTGCGCATGTGGGGCCATGCCGCGACGCGGCGTAATCTGGCAACCCTGCGTGGCGACGGCGTTACGCTCATCGGTCCCAATGAGGGGGACATGGCCTGTGGTGAATATGGGCCGGGGCGGATGGCGGAACCGGACGAGATTGTGAACGCTGTAACAGCAATGCTTGCGCCTGCCTCCCGGCCGCTGAGCGGATTGCGCGCGCTGGTCACTTCCGGCCCAACGCATGAACCGATTGATCCGGTGCGCTATATCGCCAATCGTTCGTCGGGCAAGCAGGGCCATGCGATTGCGGCGGCGCTTAGCGCGCTGGGCGCGGAAACTGTTTTAGTGTCGGGCCCGGTGCAGGAAGCACCGCCCTCTGGCGTGACCGTACGCAAGGTGGAAACCGCCTGTGAAATGCTGGCCGCATGCAAGGATGCCGGGCGTTTTGACATCGCCATCTGCGCCGCCGCTGTCGCCGACTGGCGCGCCGAAACGGCATCCAGCGGAAAGATCAAAAAGCGCAATGATGGCAGCGCGCCCAAACTGGCGCTGACCGAAAACCCGGATATTTTAAAGACACTCAGCGCTGCAAATCCGGCGCGCCCGCGCCTTGTGATCGGCTTTGCGGCCGAAACCAGCGATGTGATCAAACATGCGAAAGAAAAACGCGCGCGCAAGGGCTGTGACTGGATCATCGCCAATAATGTGTCGCCGGAAACCGGCATTATGGGCGGTGATTTTAATACCGTGCATTTGCTGACCGGCGATGGCGTAGAGGATTGGCAGCCCATGAGCAAGACCGAAGTGGCGCGCCGTCTGGCAGGCCGCATTGCCGAACATTTCGCGAAACGCTGATGCTGACGGTTTCATTTCTCCGATTGCCGCATAACCCGGATTTACCGCTGCCGGCCTATGCCACGCCGGGCGCGGCGGGGCTTGATCTTTGCGCGGCGGTGGCCGCCGATGATCCGTTAATTCTGCCGCCCGGCGAACGGGCGCTGATCCCTACCGGGCTGGCCATTGCGTTGCCGCCGGGATATGAGGCGCAGGTGCGGCCGCGCTCCGGCCTGGCGCTTAAACATGGCATTACGGTGCTGAATTCACCCGGTACCATTGACAGTGATTACCGGGGCGAGATCGGGGTTATCCTTCTGAACACCGGCAAGGTCGCCTTTACCATCGCGCGCGGCGAACGAATTGCGCAAATGGTGATCGCGGGTTTTGTGCAGGCCCGGTTGCTGGAAGTTTCTGACCTGCCTGAAACCGGGCGTGGCGCCGGTGGCTTTGGTTCTACAGGTTCATAAAGGGTTGCTGGATTTATGCTTCGGTTGACAAAAAAAATGCGTTACGCGCTGGAGGCAGTGGTGGATATCGCCTACAATGCCAGACCGGAACCGGTGCAATCGCGTGAAATCACCCAGCGTCAGGGCATTCCGCAACGCTATCTGGAACAGGTGATGCAGCAACTGGTGCACGCCAATATTCTGAAAGGTGTACGCGGGCCGCGTGGTGGCTATACGCTGGCGCGCGAACGCAGACGGATCAGCGTGGGTGAAATTATTCGCGTTATCGGCGATACCGAAGACAATGAAGCCGAAAAATCCGAAACGGTGTCAGCGTTAGGTCAGACGGTCATCAATCCCCTATGGGACGAAATGCAGGCTGAAATGATGCGCCGCTTTGACGGCATTACCGTAGAAGATTTATGCAAGCGCGCCGACAAATCCAATGTCGCGCCCGAACAGCGCAAACAGGCTGATTTCAACATTTAATTTATGAGATGGAGACAACCAGCATGAGCGAGAAAAAACCCGGCCGTGGCCGCGTCTATAACAGCATCACCGAAACCATTGGGGATACGCCGCTGGTGCGGCTGCAACGGCTGCCAAAAGAGGCGGGCGTTGAGGCGGATATATTACTGAAGCTGGAATTTTTTAATCCGCTGGCCAGCGTCAAGGACCGCATTGGTGTGGCCATGATCGAGGATATGGAAGCCAAGGGAAGGCTGAAACCCGATACCGTGATCATTGAACCGACATCGGGTAATACCGGAATTGCACTGGCGTTCACCTGTGCCGCCAAGGGCTATAAATTAATTCTGGTGATGCCGGACAGCATGTCGATTGAACGGCGCAAAATGTTTGCGCTGCTGGGGGCGCAACTGGAACTGACGCCTGCCGCAAAGGGCATGCGCGGCGCCATTGCACGGGCCGAGGAATTGCTGGCGCAGCATCCCGGATCGGTGATGCCGCAGCAATTTGAAAATCCGGCCAACCCAGCTATTCACCGGCGCACCACGGCGGAAGAAATCTGGAATGATACGGGCGGCAAGGTCGATGTGGTCATCTCAGGCGTTGGCACCGGGGGCACATTTACCGGTGTGGGTTCCGTGTTGAAGGCGCGCAAGCCGGGTCTGAAAATGATCGCCGTTGAACCCGAAGACAGCCCCGTGCTGTCGGGCGGCGCGCCCGGCCCGCATAAAATTCAGGGCATTGGGGCAGGGTTCATTCCCGACAATCTGGACCGATCGCTGGTCGATGAAGTGATCACTATCGGCAATGAAAATTCGTTTGAGATGGCCCGCAAACTGGCCCGCATGGAAGGCATTCCCGGTGGCATTTCATCGGGCGCGGCGGTAGCTGCGGCGCTGGAAGTTGGCGCGCGGCCGGACATGAAGGGCAAAACCATTGTGGTGATCATTCCATCTTTCGCGGAACGCTATTTGTCGACCGCATTGTTCGAGGGTCTGTGAGCCTTACCGACGAACAGATTGAGCGTTACGCGCGCCACATCATGCTGCCGGAAGTGGGCGGAGCAGGGCAGGCGCGGTTGCTATCCTCGAAAGTGCTACTGGTCGGCGCAGGTGGTCTGGGGTCGCCATTGGCGCTGTATCTGGCGGCGGCGGGCGTGGGGACCATTGGCATTGTCGATGATGACACGGTGTCGCTATCCAATTTACAGCGCCAGATCGCGCACAAGACCCGCGATATTGGCAGGCTGAAAACCGACAGCGCGGCCGAAAGCATCGCCGATATCAATCCAGATGTGAAAGTGGTGCGCCATGCGGTGCGGCTGGATATCACGAATGTCCGTGAACTGATTAACGGCTATGATCTGGTGGCCGATGGCTGCGATAATTTCGCCACCAAATTCCTGCTCAATGACGCCTGCTTTTTGATGCGAAAGCCGCTGGTCGCAGCAGCGCTTGGCCGCTTTGAAGGACAGCTTTCCACCTATCGCGCCTTTGAGGGGGAAAAGCCCTGCTATCGCTGTATTTTTCCCGAACCGCCACCCGCCGACAGTATGCCCAACTGTGCTGAAACCGGCACGCTTGGGCTGGTTGCTGGCGTAATGGGAACATTACAGGGGATTGAGGTGGTGAAAGAACTGCTTGGCATCGGTGAAAGCATGGCCGGGCAATTGCTGATCTACGACGCGCTCGACACGATTTTTCGCAAGATCAAAGTGCGCCCCGATCCGCAATGCAGATTGTGCGGGGCGCAGCCCGCGATCACCGCACTGGATGCGGCGGAATATAGACCGGGTTAAAGCATGCTGGGTATCACGCGGTCAGGCGGCGCGTGGCCGTCAACAAAAGTCTTGATATTGATGATGACCTTTTCGCCCATATCGATGCGGCCCTCGATGGTGGCCGATCCCATATGCGGCAGCAGCAGCACATTCTTCAGGCCCAGCAGTTTCGGGTTCACCGCCGGTTCATGTTCGAACACATCAAGGCCCGCGCCTGCGATCTTGCCGCCGATCAGCATCCGGGTCAGCGCATTTTCATCAATGATTTCGCCGCGCGCCGTGTTGACGATATAGGCATGGGGTTGCAGCAATTGCAGGCGCCGCGCCGACAGCAGGTGAAATGTCGCTGGTGTATGCGGGCAATTCACCGAAATAATATCCATGCGCGCCAGCATCTGATCAAGGCTTTCCCAATAGGTCGCCTCCAGCGCTTCTTCGATGGCGGGGTTGACCTTGTGGCGGTTGTGATAATGAATTTGCAGACCAAAGGCGCGGGCGCGTTTCGCCACCGCCTGACCGATTCGGCCCATGCCGATAATGCCCAGCCGCTTGCCATAAATTCGTCGTCCCAGCAGCCCGGTGGGTGACCAGCCGCCCCATTCACCGCCGCGCAGCAAATCCAGTCCTTCGGTAATACGGCGTGGCACGGACAATATCAGCGCCATGGTCATATCGGCGGTGTCTTCGGTCAACACGCCCGGCGTATTGGTGACGATCATGCCGCGCGATCGCGCCGATTCCACATCAATATGGTCCACACCGGTGCCGAAATTGGCGATCAGTTTCAGTTTTTCCCCGGCCTGGGCCAGAAGTCGGCTATCCAGCCGGTCGGTCAGCGTCGGAACCAGCACATCCGCAACCTTTAGCGCCTCTGCCAGTTCTGACGGGGTCATGGGTTTATCGTCAAGATTCAGCCTTGCATCGAACAGTTCACGCATGCGCGTTTCGATCGCGTCGGGCAGTTTTCGCGTCACAATGACGAGGGGTTTTGTGGTCATTTGCCTGCTACCTGAAGTTATCCGCCTGACGCGGCCATGAGTATATCCTGTCTATCTAGCAGAACTTGGCCCATGAGACAAACTACCGCATTGACCGCCCGGCCGCTTGCGGGCAATAAGCACCTTATGCGATTTGCTTATTTGCAACCAGAACGGTTTTTGATGATCAGGCCGGTCCTTATTATATTGGCGTTACTGTTTGCCTCGTCAGCACAGGCGGAACCATCAGTGGCCACCGGGACAGTAGCTGAACAGTCCGGCGTCGGTCTGTCCGGTTTGCCGATCCCGCGTTTTGTCAGCATTACCGCCGCACGCGTCAATCTGCGCATGGGGCCGGGAAGGCAATATCCTATCGCCTGGATCCTGCAACGCCGCCATCTTCCGGTAGAAATTGTGGAAGAATTTGAGCATTGGCGAAAAATCCGTGAACGCTCCGGCGAAGTGGGCTGGGTGCACAAAACTATGTTGAGCGGCAAGCGCATGGGGCTGGTCATCAATGGCAGCAAAACCGGGGAACTGACACCCGCCTATGCCGAAGCCAGTGAGAGCAAGCCAATTATGATGGCCGAAGCGGGCGCGATCGGCGAGATCAGCCAATGTCAGGGGGAATGGTGCGCCATCCGATTCGAAAAACGCAATGCCTGGATGCGCCGCGATACGCTGTGGGGTGTCTATCCCGGTGAGGAGTTTGAGGAGTAGGTAATACCAGCGGCCCGAAGATTTCAGGTCTGCCCATGCCATCCCCTATTGTTTTCATTACCCGGCTTGACCGGGTAATCCATACCACGCGCGAAGGCCTGCGTTTGTGGCTCCTGGATTGCCCGGACAAGCCGGGTAATGACAGTTTTTGTTCAACCTAAAAGCATCGCGCTCCAGACGCGCTGCTTACGCAGCGCTTGGGGCGGCGGCGCGGACATCCTCGCCGACATGATCGACAAATTTTTCGAAGTTCGCGACAAACATGGCGACCAGTTTTTTGGCCTGTGCATCATAGGCTGCCTTGTCGGCCCAGGTGCTGCGCGGATCCAGGATGGAATTATCCACACCCGGTACGGCAACCGGCACCTGAAAACCGAAATTCGGATCCAGACGCATGCCTGATTTGGCCAGCGATCCATCCAGAGCGGCGGCCAGCAGCGCACGGGTTTCCCTGATGGGCATACGCTTGCCGGCGCCATAGGCGCCGCCGGTCCAGCCGGTGTTTACCAGCCAGCAATCCACCTGTTGCGCCGCAATTTTGTCGCGCAGCAGATTGCCGTATTCGCTGGGATGGCGCGGCATGAACGGGCCGCCAAAACAGGTGGAGAAAGTGGCCGAAGGTTCGGTCACGCCCTTTTCCGTACCCGCAACGCGCGCGGTGTACCCGGACAGGAAATGATACATCGCCTGGCTTGGGGTTAATTTTGCAATCGGCGGCAGAATGCCAAACGCATCAGCGGTCAGCATGATGATGTTTTTCGGGCTGCCTTTGGCCACGCCGGTTCGGCTGGCATTTGGGATATAGGTGGTGGGATAGGCGCCGCGTGAATTTTCCGCATAGCTGTCATCATCCAGATCAAGCTTGCGCGTAACCGGATCAATCACAACATTTTCCAGCACCGTTCCGAACATGCGTGTCGTGGCGTAAATTTCCGGTTCGGCCTCTGGCGACAGACGGATCATCTTGGCGTAACAGCCACCTTCGAAATTGAACACCGCGCCATCGGTCCAGCCATGTTCATCGTCACCAATCAGGGTGCGGCTGGCATCTGCCGAAAGTGTTGTCTTGCCGGTGCCTGACAGGCCGAAGAAAATCGCTGAATCGCCATTGGGGCCGACATTCGCCGAGCAATGCATTGGCATGATGCCACGTGCGGGCAACAGATAATTCAGAATGGTGAAAACCGATTTCTTGATTTCACCGGCATAGCTGGTCCCCACGATCAGCACAGTGCGTTCCGCAAAATTAACGGCGATCATGGTTTCGCAACGCCCGCCATGTCTGGCGGGATTGGCTTCGAAATCCGGCAGATGCAGAATGGTGAATTCCGGGGCAAAGGCCGCCAGTTCCTGTAGTTCCGGCTCCACCAGCAAATGCCGGATAAACAACGAATGCCAGGCGTGCTGGGTAATGATGCGCACATTCAAACGCGATTTGGGATCGGCGCCGCCATACAGATCCTGCACCCACAATTCCTTGTCTTCGGTGTAGGCCAGCATATCCTTGTGCAGGGCTGCAAAATGTTCCGGCGTCATCGCCTTGTTATTTTCCCACCACACATTTTTTTCCGTCGTGGCGTCACGAACCGTAAATTTGTCCTGTGCCGAACGGCCGGTATGGGTACCGGTGCGTACCACCAGCGGGCCACCTTCAGCGATCAGGCCTTCGTTACGCGCCACCGCCATCTGATACAAGGTGGCGGGGCAATCATTCCAGTGCACCAGCCGGGCTTTGGAGATACCCTGTTTTTCGATACCGGATTTGCTGACAAAGCGTCCTGAATGTTTCACTCTTCTCTCCCTGACACCGTGGTCGTTGTTCGCGCCACGGTCGATCGTATATTGGTTAAGTTATTAAAGAAGGCAGGTCCCGGATTAGCGGCTGGCCCCGAATAATAATTATGCAATGCCCGTATAGCGCTTCATTCCCATATTAAAAAAGCATCGCGCAAAATAATAGCCCATCAGGTCTTCTGCAAGTAAGATTAGTGGTGTGGGACATCTATGCCCGGATTTTTTTGATTTTACAGTAATCGTGGTCACATTAACGCAGAATAATTTAATAATTTGCTAAACTTTACCATAACCCTTTGTCTGTTAAGGGTTTTTTGCGCGGGCCTGCTGGGCGAGGCGGACCAGTTCCTGGCGTAACTGCACGGCGGTAAAAGCCATCTCAGCGAACGGCAACCGCACCAATGTACCCCCCAGCGCCAGGTCGCAGCCTTCC
Source organism: uncultured Alphaproteobacteria bacterium (assembly GCA_947085295.1). Classification (GTDB taxonomy): domain Bacteria; phylum Pseudomonadota; class Alphaproteobacteria; order UBA11222; family UBA11222; genus UBA11222. The sequence goes on from CAMTVX010000044.1 coordinate 38,871, forward strand.
ACATCACATCCCACCATACGCCAGGGTCCGGGGGTTAGTCCCAACAGCTTCTCCGCATAGAGGGTGATACTGTCAGAATGATCCGTGTTCATATGGGCCAGAATGCCAGGTTCGGCCGCTGCTATTTCTGCTGTTTTATCCTTTGAAAGCAGTAAAACTGATCCTTCTATCCAGTTAATATGGCCAAATCCCGCCACTAAATGTGCGCGATCCGGTTCCAGGCGGTAAAAACTGAAATCGCCAAAATCGACATAGGTGGCGCCAGACGGATGTCTGGCGAGAAAGCGATCACGCAAAAGGGTTGTTTTATCCGCCGATACGGGCAGGATTGATCCAACAAGCGTGAGCCGGGCGCCGGTCAGCGGATCCTCTCGTGCGCCGGTCGCGTCGTATAACAGGGACGCACGGGGGTCGCGCAGCAGGTTGCCCGTATGCACCGCCAGCTTCGATAGGAGTAGAAGCGGTGTTGCGTCCGGGCAGGTGGCGCTCAGCACCAGGCTGCAATAAGGCGCGCCATTTTCAGCCAGAATCGTCGCGAGCGTCGCCGTGCGCGCGCCGCGAATAAGTGCGCGGGCCTGTGTGGCAAGTTGGGTGGAATTGGCGGCGGTTTCAGGTGGCATGTATTATATATAAACCAAATACATGAAATCAGCTATATTTCGCCACAATTTCGGCATAGTTGCATCCAACCTTTACCCAGGTTTCAACAAATGGGGTACTATCTGATATGCCAATGATTGCGCTTGTAGATGATGACCAGAATATTCTGACTTCGGTGACGATAGCGCTGGAGGCCGAGGGTTTTCATGTGCGCACCTATACCGATGGTGCAACGGCCCTGACTGCGCTGGACGCCAATCCGCCTGACATGGCGGTGCTGGATATTAAAATGCCGCGCATGGATGGCATGGAGTTACTGCGCCGTTTGCGAGTCAAAGGTAGTTTCCCGGTTATCTTCCTGACTTCCAAGGACGATGAAATGGATGAAGTTCTGGGTCTGAAAATGGGCGCAGATGATTATATCCGCAAACCGTTTTCGCAGCGCCTGCTGATCGAACGCATTCGCGCCGTATTACGCCGCGCAGATAGCAATGCCGAGCGTGGCGAGGCCGACGCAGAAGACGCCAAGGCTCTGGTGCGGGGCAAACTGGTGCTTGACCCGCAGCGCCACGCCTGCACCTGGGATGGCGAGGATGTCACGCTGACGGTTACGGAATTTCTTCTGTTGCAGGCGCTGGCCCAGCGGCCGGGTCATGTCAAAAGCCGTGATCAGTTAATGGATGTGGCCTATGATGATCAGGTCTATGTCGATGACCGCACCATTGACAGCCATATCAAAAGGCTGCGCAAAAAATTCAAGGTCGTGGATGATTCCTTTTCCGCTATCGAGACCCTGTATGGGGTTGGCTATCGTTACAATGAAGCCGGAACCCGCAACTGAATATCACCCGCTATTGTAAAGAGATATTTGTCCGCCTGAGGCAGGGATGGCGGCGGCGTTCGTCTGTTCCGGCCAGGCGGGTGCGCAGGCGCAGACCATTTTCATCGCTGACCCGGCAAATTCTGATCGTGAATGTTGTAGGGCTGGGGCTGTTTGTGGGCGGCGCGCTGTATCTCAATCAGTTTCGCAGCGGCTTGATTGAAACCCGTATTTCCTCATTGACAACGCAGGCTGAAATTATCGCCAGCGCCATCGCATTTACTTCTGCGCGTGGTCTTGATGTAACCCAGATCAACCCGGCTATTGCGGCGCAAATTCTGAACCGTCTGGTTTTGCCGACACAGACCCGCGCCCGGCTGTTTCGTGATGATGGCCTGTTAATTGTGGATAGCCGACAGAAGATTTTACCTGAACCGGTGCGAAGTTTTGCTCTTGAAGAGCCCCGCATCAGTCAACAGATCGCAGACACGATCGAACGGCTTTATAACAGCGTGTACAAAAAACTGACCGCATGGCGACGCCCGCTTTATCGTGAAATCGAGGATACGCGAGGCAGTGAGTTTGTTGAAGTAACGCTGGCCCTGCAGGGATATCCTGCGAATACAGTGCGTGAAAACAGCATGGGCGAGCCGATTTTGAGCGTCGCTGTTCCGGTGCAGCGGTTCAAGATGGTATTGGGTGGCCTGATGCTGACTACTGAGGCGGGCGACATTGATGAAATTGTGCGCGCCGAACGGCGTTCCATTCTGGAAGTATTTCTGGTTGCGCTGTTGATCGGCGTGATCATGTCTGTGGTGATGGCGGGCACGATTGTACGCCCGATCCGGCAGCTTGCGGATGCCGCTGAAAATGTGCGCAACCGCAAGGGGGGGCGTTCCACCATTCCGGACTTCAGCAAACGCAATGATGAAATTGGTGATCTGTCGGCGGTGCTCGCGGACATGACGGCCGCACTTTATGACCGCATCGACGCCAATGAACATTTTGCCGCCGATGTCGCGCATGAAATCAAAAATCCGTTGAGTTCGATCAGTAGTGCCGTCGAAAGCATGCCGCGCGCCAAGGATCAGGAAACCCGCGACAAACTGCTGGCCATCCTGCAGGATGATGTGCGCCGGATGGATCGCCTGATCAGTGATATTTCACAGGCGTCGCGGCTGGACGCGCAACTGTCGCGCGCGCCTGTTGAGCCGGTGGAGCTGGCCAGCCTGCTGGGCGCGCTGATCGAGATCTATTCAGAAACCCGTGACGACATCCCGAAAATTCGCCTTGAAATACCCTCCAGTGAAAAGTTTACAGTGCTGGGAGGTGAAGGACGCATCGGTCAGGTGATGCGCAATCTGCTCGAAAATGCCGCATCATTCAGCCCGTCAGACGGCGTGATTACAGTAAGCCTGATGCGTCAGGCAAAAAATGTGCTGGTCCATATAGATGATGAGGGGCCAGGTATTCCCGAAGAAAATATTGAAACAATTTTTGAGCGTTTTTATACCGCGCGCCCACTGGGCGAGGCGTTCGGGCGTCATTCAGGACTTGGGCTTGGCATTTCACGCCAGATTACCGAAGCCTATGGTGGTAGTCTGACGGCTGAAAACCGGCGGGATGCGAACGGAAATATTCTTGGTGCGCGATTTACCGTTAAGCTGCTGCTGCTGTGATTGCGCTATCGCGACAGCATCGCGCTTTGTAGCAATACGGTGGCGTCTGAGCGGCCTAAAACTTCATTGGTTACAGTCTGCATCTGGTTTTTAATCGCGATCACATTCGCTGGCGTGCGGGCATCCTGAAAAGTCGCCGCCCATTTGCTGAGCGTTTCAACATAACCAGCGCTTAATTTTATGCGATTCTCGGCAACCGCCCGCATGGTTTCATCACTGGCGACATCGAGCACAAAATCCAGAAATATCGTGCCAGCCTTTTTGTTGTTTTTTATTACGGGAATATTCAATGGCGGTTGCGGAAAATAATCCGGTGCGATCGGCAGAATTTCTCCCTCGCCCTCTTTGCCATGCGATGCAGGTTCAGCGTGTGATATGGACGACAGGGGCATGACCATCAGGCAGATCAACACACAGGCTGCCAGGCGTCGCCTTAAATCTGGATGTTCACCCATTTGCGTGGTCCCAAAATATGCAATGCGCAGTTGACGATGCCGGTGGTGGCTGTTACGGCGTTTACAAAATATAATGCGTAAGGGATAAACGAATGGTTATTCCTGAAAGCGCTGTTTTTACAGGTATTTTCAGGGCCATTTCAGGGCCATTTCAGGGGGATGCGTATGCAAGCATATGTGGAACGGGACTTCCTGCCGCGCTGGCTGTGGCTGTTTGCCGCGCCTGCTGTTCTGCCCGTGCTGTATCTTACGCGCTATGTTGATCTGGACTTCTATCTGCAATGGATGGAGGGCGAGCGCGGAATTATAGAAAACCTGGCCCCGCTGCTGTTGCTGCCAGCAATTTTCTGTGGTGTTGCGCTTCTGCGCTATCGCCGGGTTTTTCCGCAGCCCTGGATCGCCGTCTGGTTTTTGCTGCATGGTCTGGGCGCATTTTATTTTGCCGGCGAAGAAATTAGCTGGGGTCAGCATTTTTTCGCATGGGAAACCCCCGAAGCAATCGGCGCTGTCAATGATCAGAATGAAACCAATCTGCATAATATGAGTAGCTGGCTGGACCAAAAGCCACGCGTTGCGCTTTGGCTGTGGGCGGTAACGGGTGGGTTTCTTGCGCCGCTGCTGATTGCCGCCGGGCTGCTGCAAACCGGTGGGCCGGAAAATTGGCGCTATTGGATTTTGCCGCCGCGCGCCTGCATGGCGGTGGGGTTGTTGGTGGGGTGTGTACGCCTGCCTGAATATCTGTCTTTCCATATGGGAGTGCTGCCGCCATTTCCTTTCGATATCCGGGCAAGCGAATTGCAGGAACTTTTCTTAACCATGTTTTTGAGTTTTTACCTGGTATCAGTGTGGCGCAGGGCCGTCGCCATATCCGCTAAAATGTGACGGATTAACTTGCCCGGACGGGTATGGATGATCATCTCTCAAATATGACAAATATTGGTAATATAGCCGTTTCCGGTATTCGCGCCGCAAGTGTACGCTTCGCGGCCCATGCCGAGAATATCGCCAACGCCAACAGTGCGGGCTATACCGCATTGCGACCGGAGCAGATTTCCACAGCGGCGGGGCCGGTTGTGCGTGTCACCAGGGCGGACAAAGCCCGTCCCGATGGGCAGCAGAACGAAGATGCAACGCCGTCAGACGTTGATCTGGCCAGCGAATTTACGCGCCTTATCGCAGTCAAATATGATTATAAAGCCGCAGTGAAGCTGCTGCGCACCGAGCAGGAGATAAGCGGCGCGCTGCTGGATATTCTGGCCTGATAGTGGTTTATTTCTGAAACTCGCGCAGTTTGGCGGCGATCTGTTCGACGCCGGTGCCAAATCCGAAATGCGCCAGAAACCTGCCATCCCGGCCCATCACATAGATAATGTTGGAATGATCCATCAGATAGTTATCTGATGCTTTTTCCGCATCAACCTTGTTGAAATAAACGCGGTATGCTTTGGCGGCGGCGGCGATCTCGTCTGTCGTTCCGGTCAGGGCGGTCGCATTCGGGTGGAAGTTCGTCATGTAATCGCCCAGCGCCGCAACCGTATCGCGCGCCGGATCAATGGTGATGAACAGTATCTGAATATCCTTGATTTTAGCCGGATCGCCAGCGGCCAGCAGATCCAGCGCCGCACCCATATTCTGCAATTCGGCCGGGCACACATCCGGGCAGGACGCATAGCCGAAATAAACCAGTGTCAGGTGGCCGGTCAGCGCCGCTTCTGTGACACGGTTGCCGCGATGATCCGATAATGCAAACGGGCCGCCGATTGTTGCTGTGCCGCTCTGGCGTACCGGGGTGCTTGCTGATTCGAATGCAGGCGCAGACAAATGCCGCCACCAGGTGCCCGCAAGCACCAGTAACGCCAGACCAATAATCACAAAAATCGATATGCGAAGGGTGGATGCAGACATGTATCCCTTATATACTAGCCGAAAAGGAAAGTGAATGTGGGGAATCAGAAGATGGGACATATGGCTGTAGGCAAATTAGCGCTGCTGACCGCCATGCTCGTTTGCTTCGCTGGCGGCGTTTTTGCACAGGCGACAAATCATCGGGACGAGGCGACTGAAAAGCGTAACTATGGTGATCCATTGCCGGGTGATTCAGGCGAGGCGGCGCCAGAGCGCATGACGATTATCGAGGCCGCGCAGTCCGGCGGCGTGGCCGAGGCGAGGGGCGCTTTTCTGCTGGGTGAAAGCGTGAACAGCCGTACGCTGCGCGGGGCGCCTGCACTTCTGATCGCGGCCCAGTCCGGCAACATTTCTGTAATGCGCTTTTTGCTGGAAAAAGGGGCTAATCCGGATCTGTTTGAAAAATCCACCGGGAAAACAGCGCTGATCGCGGCGGCCCAGGCTGGTGAGAGTAGTATGGTTCGCATGCTGCTGGAGCATAAGGCCAACCCCAACCATCAGGATCGGCAGGGTGAATCCGCCCTGATAAAAGCCGCGCGTCTGGGTGCGGTTGATGTCGTGCGGTCTTTGCTTGGGGCTGATCTTGATGTAAATGCGACCGATTATGCAGGGCAGACCGCCCTGTGGTATGCCCGGGATGCGCGCCATGAAAGGGTCGCCCAAATGATTGAGGAGGCAGGCGGTAACTAGCCATGGCGCCTGTGGGTAAGAAGGCTCTTTCTAAAAATCTACCCGGATTATTTCCGTCGGCGGCGTTTTTTTTTGGCATTTTTATCCATCAACGCTTCTATTCCGGGTGATGTCTGGCCGCTACCAATTGCCAGCCGTATGATATTCCAGCCTGCCTCATACGCATATCTGGCATCGAACCCCAGCGTTTGAATAAGCTGTAGCCCCATTCCCCCCACCTGATCCGGGGGAATGTCTCTGGCTATGGTTGGTTCTGCATGGATCGGGTCAAACGGGGGGGCCTGATCCCGGTAATCCAGCATGATCAGCGCGTCACGATAGCCAAGTGAAATGTGCACCGGGCGGTTGCTTTCCTCACAATATCCGTGCTTTATCGTGTTTGTGAACAGCTCTTCTATCACGAGAACAAGTCGCAGGATCTGCACTTCTGTCAGCCCGGCATTGCGCGCCCAGCCTTCGGCATGCGCACAGGCATCGCTGCTGGCGGCATTTGTGGCAACAAAGGTGGCGTTGCTCTCGTGGATCAGGGGCATGTGACAGACAATAAAGAGGAATCATTTGGATGAAGCCGATCATAACCGTTTCATTAAAAAGCGTCACCTTCTGTCTCGGGGCAGCTTTGCTGGCCGTAGCACTAGGCGGCGCGCCATCAGCGCTGGCCGCAGACTCGATAGGGCTTGTCAAAACCAGTTCAGGCGCCGTGAGCATTAATCGCGACGGCCAGAAAGTTGACGCTGCTGCCGGCGCAAAACTGTATCAGTCCGATCAGGTTGTTACGGGCAATGACGGCGCTGTTGGCATGACCTTCATCGATAATAGCCGCCTGTCACTGGGGGCCAATAGTGCGCTGGCGCTGGAAAGGTTCCGCTTCAACACCACCACGCATGAAGGTGAGTTCATCAGTTCCGTGCAAAAGGGAACGCTGGCCGCCGTATCTGGCAAAATCGCCAAGCAGACGCCAGAGGCCATGAAGGTACGTACACCCTCGGCAATTCTGGGGGTGCGTGGCACCAAATTCCTGGTTTCGGTGGAGAAATAAGAAAATGACGCTGAAAAACTTTTTATATACGGGTGCGCTGGCTGTCACACTATCCGGCTGTGCGGGCGATATGTTTGTTGTATTGCCCCATGAAGATGGCAGCGTCGGGTCCGTGGTCGTGCACCAGAATGGCAAGGACACCGTGCTGGACAAGGCCAATAGCGCCGTGAAAGCAGGCGACAGCAAAACCTTCACACTTGCCAGCAAGGATATTGAGCAGCGTTTTGGCAGGGCGCTTACCGGCCTGCCGCCCGCTGCACGCAGCTACACCCTGTATTTCAAGGAAGGCACGGTTACGCTTGAGGACGGATCGGCGCCGGTGATGGAAGAAATGCGTAAGGATGTGGCCTCACGCAAAGCAGGTGAAATCATGGTCATTGGCCACACGGACCGGGTTGGCACACTCACCAATAATGACCTGCTGGCCTATGGGCGCGCGGTGGCCGTTAGCGATCTTTTGATTGCGGGCGGCATAAATCGCGACACGGTGATTATTGCGGGCCGTGGAGAACGCGAACCCATAGTGGCAACCGATGATGAAGTCGAAGAACCACGCAATCGCCGGGTCGAAATCAGCGTCCGGTAAAACATTTCAGGAATAAAACAACACATTATGTCTGACACCAAAGACGAAAAAACTTCGGGCTATAAAGACACCATCTTTCTGCCGCAAACCGATTTTCCCATGCGCGCGGGCCTGCCGCAACGCGAACCCGAATGGCTGGCGCGCTGGCAGGCGATGGATCTGCATGGACGGCTGCGCAGCGATGCAAAGGGCCGCGAGAAATTCATTCTGCATGATGGCCCGCCCTATGCGAACGGCCATCTGCATATGGGTCATGCGCTGAATAAAATTCTGAAAGACATCATCAATCGTTCACGCCAGATGATGGGGTATGACGCATTTTATGTACCGGGCTGGGACTGTCATGGCCTGCCGATCGAATGGATGATCGAGGAAAAATACCGCAAGGCCGGCAAGAACAAGGACGAAGTGCCGCTGGTTGAATTCCGCAAGGAATGCCGCGAGTTTGCAGCAGGCTGGATTGACGTGCAGCGCGCGGAATTCAAGCGCCTGGGCGTGCTGGGCGACTGGGATCATCCGTACACCACCATGGCCTATGATTCCGAGGCGCAGATCGTGCGCGAGTTTATCAAATTCGTGATGAATGGCGGGCTGTATCGCGGTTCCAAACCGGTGCTGTGGTCGGTGGTCGAAAAAACCGCGCTGGCCGAAGCCGAGGTCGAATATCACGATCATGTGTCGAACACGATCTGGGTGAAGTTTCCGGTTGTTACGGCCCCCCACGAGGTGAAAGGGGAAGAGGCGTGGCATAACACCAGTGTAGTCATCTGGACCACCACGCCGTGGACGATTCCCGCAAATCGCGCCATCGCGTTTTCATCGCGTATTTCCTATGGGCTGTATCAGATCAACGGCGGTGAAAAACTGGTGCTGGCTGATGCGCTGGCCGAACAGGTTAAGGCAGATGCTAAAATCGAAGCCTGGCAGCGCCTGGGCGATGTTCCTGCGGACGCGCTTTCGCAGATTGTTTGCGCGCATCCATTGCGTGGCCAGGGCTTTGAGGTTGACGTGCGGTTATACCCCGCTGATTTCGTTACTGATGATACCGGCACCGGCTTTGTGCATATTGCGCCCAGTCATGGTACGGACGATTTTGAACTGGGTGTGAAACACGGCATTGACGCGCCGTTTATGCTGGATGCGGCGGGCGTCTATCTGCCCAATGTGCCGCTGTTTGCGGGCAAGCGCGTGCTGAAGCCCGATGGCAAACAGGGCGATGCGGACGCCGCCGTCATGGGGGCGCTGCGTGATGCGGGGCGGCTGCTGGCCAATGGAAAATTAAGTCATCAATATCCGCATAGCTGGCGCTCCAAAGCGCCGCTGATTTTGCGCAATACGCCGCAATGGTTCATTTCGATGACCACCAATGATCTGCGCAAAAAGGCGCTGGCCGCGATTGATCAGGTGCAATGGATCCCGGAATCGGGGCGTGCGCGTATTCGTTCCATGATCGAGACGCGCCCGGATTGGGTGGTGTCGCGCCAGCGCGCCTGGGGGGTGCCGCTAACCTGTTTTGTGCATAAACATACGGGCGCCCTGTTGCGCGATGACGCGGTCAATGCGCGCATTATTGCAGCCGTGGAAAAAGATGGCTGTGACGTGTGGTTCACCCAGCCTGCGGAAACTTTTCTGGCCCCGGAATATCGCAGCGAGGACTATGAAATGGTGCGCGATATTCTGGATGTGTGGTTCGATAGCGGTTCCACGCACGCCTTTGTGCTGGAAAGCCGCCCGGAACTGCAATCGCCCGCTGATCTCTATCTGGAAGGCACCGATCAGCATCGCGGCTGGTTTCATTCGTCCTTGCTGGAAAGCTGCGGCACCCGTGGCGTTGCGCCCTATAAGGCGGTGCTGACGCATGGCTTTCTGCTGGCCGAGGATGGCCGCAAAATGTCCAAGTCGCTGGGCAATGATCTTTCGCCGATCAAGGTCAGCGATCAAAGCGGCGCGGAAATTCTGCGGCTGTGGGCGGCCAGCTCGGATTACGCGAACGAAATCCGATTTGGTCAGGAAGTTCTGAAAACCAACACCGACGCTTATCGCAAGCTGCGCAACACGCTGCGCTTTATGCTGGGTACGTTAACGGCATTTGACGCGACGGCAACGGTGCCGGTGGCGCAAATGCCGGAACTGGAACGCTGGGTGCTGCACCGGCTGCATGAACTGGATGCGCTGGTGCGTCAGGCCTATGTGGATTACGATTTTGCGCGTCTGCATACGGCGGTGTTTAATTTTTGCGCATCGGATTTGTCGGCGCTGTATTTCGACATTCGCAAGGATGCGCTGTATTGCGATGCGCCGGACAGTTTGCGCCGCCGTGCCTGTCTGACAGTGATTGATCAGGCGTTTATGTGCCTGACCGCCTGGCTGGCCCCGATCCTGTGTTTCACCATGGAAGAAGCCTGGACCAGCCGGTTTCCCGGTGACACGCACAGTGTGCATCTGCGCCAGTTTCCGAATATTCCGGCGCAATGGCATGATGCGGCTCTGGCGGAAAAATGGACAAAGGTGCGCGCGCTGCGCCATGTGGTGACCGGGGCGCTGGAACTGGAACGGCGCGAAAAGCGAATCGGCGCCAGCCTTGAAGCCGCGCCGCAAATCCATGTCAGCGACAAGGCCGTTCTGGACGCCATGCGCGGGCTGGATATCAACGAAATCGCCATCACCTCCGGCGCGGTGCTCATAGACGGGGCGATCCCATCGGGCGCCTTCACGCTGGTCGAAGTGGCGGGTGTGGGCGTCGTGAACGCCCTGGCGCAGGGCGATAAATGCCAGCGCTGCTGGATGATCCTGCCTGAAGTCGGCACGGTGACGGGTCACACGGATGTGTGCCGACGCTGTGCGGACGCGATCGCTGTATGAAACCTTCTGTCAGGCTGGGCCTGTGGGTGGCCCTGGGAATTGGGGTCGCTGACTGGTTGAGCAAATACTATATTCTGTACGTGCTTAATCTGCCGACGCGGCAAAATATCCAAATTTTGCCATTTTTCGACCTTACTATGGTATGGAACCGGGGCGTCAGCTTCGGCATGTTACAGGCGGACAGTCCGTATGGGCGGATGGCGCTGATTGGGTTTACGCTGGCCATCAGCGTCTCTGTACTGGTGTGGTTATGGCGCAATGATGATATACTCAGTGCCATTGCCCTGGGTGGAATACTTGGCGGGGCGCTTGGAAATATTTATGACCGGCTAATGTATGGCGCAGTTGTGGATTTTTTCGACTTTCACATGATGGGCATTCATTGGTATGTATTCAACGTCGCCGACGCGGGAATCAGTGTCGGCGTCACCCTGCTTCTGATCCGAACTTTCTGGATCGGGGACGCGGTCAACAAGGCGGATAAATGATTATGAAATCTGGTAATATGGCGCCTGTCGCGGTCATCATTTGTATCGCTGCTATAGGCCTTGGTGGGTGCACCAGCGCCAAGCGGGCTTTTGGCATGCAAAAGGTTGCGCCCGATGAATTTACCGTGGTCACCAAACCACCATTGGTATTGCCGCCGGATTATTCCCTGCGTCCGCCACAGCCGGGTGCGCCAAACCCGACACAGCTTACGCCCGGCGCCACCGCAGAGACCGCATTGTTTGGCCGTGAGGGATTAAGCGATAACGCCATGGGTTATACCAGTGGTGAAACCGTTCTGCTGGATACTACCGGCGGGGCAGGGGCCAACCCAAATATCCGGCAGGTTCTGAACGCAGAAACCGCCAGTCTGATTGAAAAAGACAGCTCTATCGCCGACACCATCCTGTTCTGGCAGGAGCCTGAAAAAGAGGCAGCCAATGTCATTGATCCGGTCAAGGAAGCTGAACGCCTGAAAGGCGGCAAACCGACCGAAAAGACCGACGAAAAAACGGCGCAAGCAGCCAAAAAGCCTGAGGCCAAACCAAAGAAAAAAGGTTGGTTCGAAGGATTGTTCTGACAGGCGGCGGGAATAGCGGGATGATGAGATTTTTGCGCCCGATCGCTGCACTTGCTGCGTTGCTGTTATTTTTCCTCGACACAGCAGTAGCACGCCCCTGGGTGCAGCCTGAGAGCTTTACCCTTGAAAATGGCATGCAGGTGATTGTGCTGCCCGATCACCGCGCGCCGGTGGTCACCCATATGGTGTGGTACCGGGTTGGTTCCGCAGATGAGCCGCCGGGAAAATCCGGCATCGCGCATTTTCTGGAACATCTGATGTTCAAGGGTACCGCGAAAATTCCGCCCGGCGAATATTCTAAAATTGTTGCCCGGCTGGGCGGCAATGACAATGCGTTTACATCCTATGATTTTACCGCGTATTTTCAGCGTGTGGCGCTGGAAAAACTGCCGCAGGTCATGGAAATGGAAGCTGACCGCATGGCCAATCTGCGTCTTGAAGATGCGGTGGTGCTGCCGGAGCGTGATGTGATTCTGGAAGAACGCAATTCCCGCACCGACAATAATCCCGCCGCACTGTTTTCCGAACAGGTAGAGGCCGCGCAGTTTCTGTCGCATCCTTATGGACGCCCCGTGATTGGCTGGCGGCACGAGATCGCGCAGCTTACCACCCAGGACGCGCTGGATCATTACCGCCGCCATTATGGCCCGGACAATGCCTATCTGATTGTGGCGGGTGATATTACCGCCGCCACCTTGCGCCCGTTGGCCGAGAAATATTATGGCCCGGTAAAATCGCGCGGCATTCCAGTGCGCATGCGTCCTCAGGAACCGCCGCAACTTGCCGCCCGCCGCCTGGAAATGTCGGATGATCGCGTGGCCGAACCCAACTGGCAGCGCAGCTATCTTGCGCCCAGCCATAATACACCCGCAGATGGCGACCCGGATGCGTTGCAGGTTCTGTCGCAAGTTCTGGGTGGCGGCGCAACCAGCCGCCTGTATCGGACACTGATAATCGAAAAGGCCATCGCCACATCGGCGGCCACATCCTATCAGAGCAGCGCTATGGATTACGGGCAGTTTTATGTGCAGGCGACACCGCGTGTCGGGCAGACGGTTGCGGCGCTGGAAAGCGAAATTGAAAATGTGCTGGCGCAAATGCTGAAGGATGGCGTGACGGGCGATGAAGTGGATCGCGCCAAACGTCAGATGATCGCATCCGCCGTTTACGCACAGGACAATCAGCAAACCATGGCGCAGATTTTTGGCGAAGTGCTGGCGACAGGCCGCAGTATTGAAGATATTGTGGGCTGGCCCGACCGCATTCAGACCGTCACGCCGGAACGTGTGAATGCCGCAGCAAAAGCTGTATTTCGGGCGGAAAATTCCGTCACCGGCGTTTTATTGCCCAGTAATAAATCGGGGAAGAAATAATGCGCGCGCGCATGGACCGGATCATCGCCCTGTGTCTGGTTGGACTGTGCCTGTTTTTGGTGCGACCCGCGAATGCCGTTAATATTCAGCGCGTGATCAGCCCCGGCGGCATCGAGGCCTGGCTTGTGGAACAGCACACCATCCCCCTCATTGCTATGGATTTCGCATTCCGGGGTGGCTCGAAACTTGATCCGGACGACAAGGTCGGCATGGCCCGGCTGGCCGCCGCGACCATTGATGAAGGCGCGGGCGATCTGGATAGTCAGGCGTTTCAGAAACGACTGGAAGAACTGGCGATCAAGCTTGGCTTTCAAACCGATCAGGATGCGTTTCGGGGCGGCCTGCAAACGCTGACAGAAAATTGCGACGAAGCATTCCGGCTGACCCGGCTGGCATTAAGCGCGCCGCGCTTTGATGCGGAACCGGTCGCGCGTATCAAGGCGCAATTGCTGGCGAACCTGCAACAGGCCGAAGAAGACCCCGACGCCATTGCCGGCAAGGCATGGTTTGCCGCCGCCTTTCCCGATCATCCCTATGGCCGTCCGTCTGAGGGCGAGACCGATCATATCAAACGCATCAGCGCCGATGATCTGCGTCAGTTTTCCGCACGGCAATTTACCCGCGATCAATTATTGATTGCGGTGGTCGGCGATATTGACGCGGTGCGTCTGGGGCAGTTGCTGGATGCGACATTTGGCGATCTTCCCAAAAGTTTAGATCAGCCCGATGCGACGCCCGTCATACCTGTGGTTAACAAAACCATCGTGATCAAACGCGACATTCCCCAGACCGTGATGATGTTCGGCCTGCCCGGCCTGTTGCGCAAGGACCCGGATTTTATTCCGGCAACTGTAATGAATTATATTCTGGGCAGTGGCGGGTTTAATTCCCGCCTGATGGTGGAAATCAGGGAAAAGCGCGGTCTGGCTTATTCCGTGTACACACATTTGTCGCCGCTTGCGCAATCCGGCCTGTTTTTTGGCGGCGTTGCGACACAGAATGATCGCGCCAATGATACAGTCGCGCTGTTGCGCCACGAACTGGCCCGGATGCGCGACGAAGGTGTAACGCCCAAAGAGCTTGACGACGCAAAGACCTATCTGACCGGGTCATACCCGCTGCGCTTTGACAGCAACGCCAAAATCTCGGAACAATTGCTGGGCCTGCAACTGGAAAATATCGGGATCGATTATATTGACCGGCGCAATGATCTGGTGCGCGCGGTTACTCTGGAAGATGTGAACCGTACGGCCAGAGAACTGTTGAACCCTGATAATTTACTGCTGGTTTCGGTTGGTCAACCCAGCGGCACAAATCCCGTAAAGTGAGAGGGTGTTGATGAGCTACACGCAAAATATCGACGGCTGTTTCGGCGCGGACCGGCTGACCAGAGCGGATTTCGATACTGTTCTGGCCAGCACCGCGCCAGCCCTGACGAAATTGCGCGCGCAGCATGGCGATGGTTCGCTGCCGCTGTTGCGCCTGCCCGAAGCGCGCGATGATCTGGCGTCATGCGAAAAACTGGCCGCGCATCTTGTGAAGGATACCAGCAATCTGGTCCTGCTTGGCACCGGCGGGTCCAGTCTGGGCGCACAGGCGCTGGCGCAAACGGTGGATAAATATCGCCCCATCGGATTGCCCCGCGAAGGCGAGCCACGCTTTCACTTTCTCGATAATCTTGATCCGTTTGCGATGGACGCGGTGTTGGGCCAGCTTGACTTGCGCACGACGCGCTTTCTGGTGATTTCCAAATCCGGCAATACGGCGGAAACCATGAGCCAGGCCCTGTCTGTGATCGCGGCGCTGGAGGCGGCCGGCGGTGGCAAATATATGAAACATCATTTCGGCGTGATTACCGAACCTGGTGATCGGGCCACGCGCCGATTGGCGGCGCAATATGACATTCCGGTAGTCGATCATCCGCAAGGTGTGGGCGGGCGTTATTCGGTGCTGAGCAGTGTCGGCATGGTGCCCGCTTTTTGTCTGGGGCTGGATGGCGCAGCGATACGCGCTGGCGCCGCGTCGGTGCTGGCCCCGGTTTTGGCGGGCGCGCAGCCCGGTGATATTCCGGCGGCTGTGGGTGCGGCGCTGACTATCGCGTGTGAAAATAAACTGGGTGCGCGTTCCCAGGTGGTGATGCCGTATGGGGATCGTCTGGAACGTTTCGCCATGTGGCATCGCCAGATTTGGGCCGAAAGTCTGGGCAAGGATGGCAAGGGCACCACGCCGATCGCAGCGCTTGGCCCGGTGGACCAGCACAGCCAGTTGCAATTATATCTGGGTGGTCCGCGCGATAAGCTGTACACGATTTTCACGCAAGGGCTTGCGGGCAAAGGGCCGCGCATAGTCAGCGCCGATCCGGAACTGGCCTATCTGAATGGCCGCACCGTGGGTGATCTGGCCGATGCCGAACAACGCGCCACCATTGATACGCTGATCGCCAATGCGCGCCCCATTCGCACATTTAATGTGCCGACACCGGATGCGCACACCATTGGCGCGCTGTTCATGCATTTCATGCTGGAAACCATTATCGCCGCGCATGTGCTGGGCGTTGATCCGTTTGATCAGCCCGCCGTCGAACAGGGCAAGGTGCTGGCGAAAAAATATTTGCAGGAGATGCGGGGATGAAGCTGCGCCGCCTGCCGGAAGATATCGTCAATCGCATTGCCGCAGGCGAAGTGATTGAACGCCCGGCAAGTGCTGCAAAAGAACTGATCGAAAACGCCATTGACGCGGGCGCGTCGCGCATCGACATCGCCATCGGTGGCGGCGGGCGAGAACTGATTTCGGTCAGCGACGACGGCAAGGGCATGACACCAGACGAGTTGACGCTATGCATTGAGCGCCACGCCACGTCAAAACTTGATGACAATGACCTGTTCAATATTTCCAGCCTGGGTTTTCGCGGCGAGGCGCTGCCGTCCATTGGTTCTGTCAGCCGTCTGATGATTACCAGCCGGACGGCACAAGCAAAAGACGGGGCCTGGATGATCGCCGTAACCGGCGGCGCGATCAGCGCGCCACAACCTGCCGCAGGACGCCCCGGTACGACCGCCGAAGTGCGCGATCTGTTTTTCGCCACGCCGGCGCGCCTGAAATTTCTGAAAAGCGAGACGGCCGAACAGGGGGCCATTACCGACATGGTGAAACGCCTGGCGATGGCGCACCCGCAGATCAGTTTCAGCCTGACGCATAATGGGCGGCGTACGCTTGATCTTGCCAGCGAACAGGGCGATTTTCTGGATGCCAGGACCGCGCGCCTGCGCGCCATCATGGGGCGCGAGTTTGGCGAAAACAGCATTGCGGTGGATGCAGTGCGCGATGGCATACAACTGACCGGGCGCGCGGGATTGCCGACATACAATCGTGGTACGGCGCAAATGCAATATCTGTTCGTCAATGGACGCCCGGTGCGCGACAAGCTGCTGCATGGCGCGGTGCGCGGCGCCTATCAGGATTTTCTGGCCCGCGACCGGCATCCTGCACTTGTGTTGTTCCTGACGATTGATCCGCATCAGGTGGATGTGAATGTGCATCCCGCCAAGGCCGAAGTACGGTTCCGGGATTCAGGCATCATCCGTGGATTGATTGTTTCTGGCCTGCGTCATGCGCTGGCAGATGGCGGACACCGTTCATCAACCACAACATCACTGGCCGCACTTGGCGCGATGCGCCCCGGAAGTTTGCCGCTTTCCCGCCCGGGACAGGGACAGATTGATGCGGCGATGCAGTTTCAGGCGCCTGACCAGAATTTCGGGTTTTCAGAACCCTCTGCACGCTTTGAAATGCCGGATTTTACCGCGCAAAACATGACGGATTATCCGCTGGGCGTGGCGCGCGGCCAATTGCACAGCACTTATATTATCGCGCAGACAGATAGCGGTATTGTCATTGTCGATCAGCACGCCGCCCATGAACGCCTTGTGCTGGAGCGCATGAAACAGCATCTGCAAACCGGACATGCGCCGGGGCAAATGCTGTTGCTGCCCGAAGTGGTGGAAATGGATGAAGATGCGGTGGCGGCACTAGCGGAACGCGCGGATGAGCTGGCCACGCTGGGCCTGGTGCTGGAACCGTTCGGCCCCGGTGCGGTGGTGGTGCGCGAAACCCCGGCACTGCTGGGCGAGTGTGATATTGCTGGATTGCTGCGCGATCTGGCCGATGATATCAGCGAATGGGGGGCCACCCATTCGCTGAAAGAAAGACTGGAAGATGTCTGCGCCTCGATGGCCTGTCATGGCAGCGTGCGCGCGGGACGGCAATTAACCGCCATTGAAATGAACGCGCTGCTGCGTGAAATGGAAACCACGCCACATTCCGGCCAATGCAATCACGGCCGCCCGACCTATGTTGAACTGAAACTGGCGGACATCGAAAAACTGTTCGGGCGGCGCTAAATCAATCCAGTTCGAACGCGTCCTTGTAATCCAGCTTTAGTGCGGGATCCTGCTCGACCTTGCGCAGGATGCAGTTGCCCACGGCCAGCAGATCAAGCTCTGATCCCATCAGACAGCGGAACGCGTCTTCGGGCGTGCACACAATCGGTTCGCCGCGTACATTGAAGCTGGTATTCACCACCACCGGGCAGCCGGTCAACGCATAAAACCGCGATATCAGCGCGTGATACATAGGATTGGTTTGGGCGTGCACGGTTTGAATGCGCGCCGAATAATCCACATGCGTGACGGCGGGAATGTCTGAGCGAGGAACATTCAGCTTGTCTATGCCGAACAGTTTGTTTTCTTCTTCCGTCATTTTGCGGCGCTTGCCCGCCACCACATCGGCCACCAGCAGCATGTAGGGACTATCGCCATCCTGCTCAAACCACTCGCCAACATGTTCGCGCAGCACGGACGGCGCAAAGGGACGGAAACTTTCGCGATATTTGACTTTCAGATTAAGTGTTTTCTGCATCGCGGGCGAACGCGCATCGCCCAGGATGGAACGGCCGCCCAGTGCGCGCGGACCAAATTCCATACGTCCCTGAAACCAGCCAACCGCATCGCCATTGGCAATGGCCTGGGCAGTGGTTTCAATCATCGCGTCCTGTGTCATCACTTCAAATTTTGCGCCCGCCGTGCGCAATCGCCGTTCAATATCGTCCTGCGCATATACGGGGCCCAGATAGCTGCCCTGCATGCGATCGTCAGACATTCTCAGCGGCCCGCTGCTTGCCGGTAATGGCAAGCGCGGTTGATCCTTGTACAGATGATAGCCTGCCAGCGCCGCGCCCAGGGCGCCACCCGCGTCGCCCGCCGCTGGCTGCACCCAGATATTTTCAAAGGCGCCATCGCGCAGAATCTTGCCGTTGGCAACGCAGTTCAAGGCCACGCCGCCCGCCATGCACAGGTTTTTCTGGCCGGTTTCCTTTGCCAGCGCCCGTGTAAGGCGCAGCACCACTTCCTCGACCACCGCCTGGATTGATGCCGCCATATCCATATGAAAATCGGTAAGCTGCTGCTCCGGCCCGCGTACCGGTTGCCCGAACAGATCAGCAAACTTCTGATTGGTCATGGTCAGGCCAGTGCAATAATCAAAATAGGATTGATCAAGACGGAACGAGCCGTCGGGTTTCAAATCCATCAGATGATCAAAAAATTTCTGCGCATACCGGGGTGTGCCATAGGGCGCAAGGCCCATCACCTTATATTCGCCGGAATTGACCTTGAAGCCGATATAATAGGTGGCGGCGGAATAAAGCAGGCCCAGCGAATGCGGAAAATGCATTTCCTTGAATACTTCAAGCGAATTGCCGCGCCCTATCGCTGCCGAACAGGACGCCCATTCGCCGACACCATCCAGCGTCAGTACGGCGGCCTCTTCAAACGGCGACGGGAAGAACGCGCTGGCCGCGTGGCTCAAATGATGTTCGCTGAACAGCAGTTGGTTTTCCCAGTCAAATTTTTCATCAAATTTTTTGAATTCACCGCGCAGCAGATCTTTCTGAAACAGTTTTTCGCGCAGCCATAACGGGATCGCCATACGAAACGACTTAAACCCACGTGGCGCAAACGCCAGATAGGTTTCCAGCAGGCGTTCAAATTTCAAAAATGGTTTGTCGTAAAAGGTGACAAAATCCACATCCCCCAGGCCGATGCCGCCCTCGGAAAGACAATATTCCACAGCGTTGGCAGGAAACCGCGCGTCGTGTTTTTTGCGGGTGAAACGCTCTTCCTGCGCGGCCGCAACAATGCGTCCGCCATCGACCAGCGCCGCAGCGCTATCATGATAATAGGCTGATATGCCAAGGATACGCATTTGAATACCGGCCTAAAATAGCGTGTAGATAAACGGTGCGATGGCAGAGCCCTGACTTAACACAATCAGCCCGCCGAACAGCGCCATCATCAGCATCACAGGCGCCAGCCAATATTTTTTTCTGGCCCGCATGAACGCCCAAAGTTCTTTAATAAAAGACATGTTACCCCTCAGAACTGATTTTTTAATGATGCCGGCGGCGGACCCGGCGGATCACGCCTGATCCAGTAGCTTTGCGCGGCGGGGTCAAATTTCAGATTTAACGGCCGCGCTCCAAACAGGCGCATCAGCCAACCAGTTGGCGTGACGGTAAAATAAAACAACAAGCCCATGATAATCGGACTGACAATGGCGTTTAGCAGCATGCCAAATTTGAACCATAGCCGGTTGAGTGGCGCGAGCAATCGGGGAGCGATCAGCGTTACAGCCAGAAACGAAACCGAAACAGCAAGCCAATAGATCAAAAGGCTGCTGGCGTTCCACCATGCCAATCCCGATATCAGTGCGAAAAACCCCGCAAAGACAAATCCAAAAGAGCGTTCGGATCCTATCTTGACGTCGTGGGCGGCGCCTACATTTTCATGCGTCATATATACAAATTCACCTTGTCAAAACTACGCTGTCAAAACTACGCTTTACTACGCTTTCAAAACTTTGCACTGTATCAATAGATATTACAGTATTCGGTTATAATACAGGGAAAGCTGTTAAAAGTTCGTGACCGGTTTGTAATAACCAGCGCTTGTTGGCTTCCAGTATCAGGCAGGTAAGTTTCCCGGTGGCATGCGCCCCCGTATCAATTCCAATTCGGTTGGGCTTGATTTCGACCGCATTACAGACTGTGTGGCCATGCACGACAATGGCGCCGAAGTCATTGTTATAATTCAGAAAAGGCCCGCGAATCCAAATCAGATCCTGTTCCTGCTGCCTGTCAAGCGGCACCCCGGGCCGCACCCCGGCATGGGCAAAGAAATAGCCGCCGGCCTGGTGACAGGGCTTCAGATTTTGCAAAAAAGCCAGTTCCCTGGGCAGCAATGCTTCAGAAAGTAATTGTGCTGCGCGCGCCAGTTGCCCGGACTGGCCGAACTCCGAAGGAACGGTGATCCCAAATTCCCGCAATACCGCGTCCCCCCCGATATTCAACCAGGCAGAACCGCTGTAGGCATCATCAAGAAAGCTGAGCAGCATGGCCTCGTGATTGCCGCGTAAATGCAGCTTGTTAAATCCAGCGGGCTCATCGTCCATCGCCAGCGCCATCACCCCCCGGCTGTCAGGGCCGCGATCAACATAGTCCCCCAGATAGATCAGATGGTTGCGCGCCCATCCGCGCGATGCCGCGTCTTTGGCAATCATCGCATGCAATTGCCGCAACAGATCCGCGCGACCGTGCACATCCCCCACGGCATAGATACGTTCACCGGCCGGGACTGTAATTGTGGGGCTGCGGGCGTTGCCACCAAACAGGGTTTTCAAACGGGTGAGATTAATGGGCATGGTCGTGATTTATACACATTCTGACGAAAAATACCAACGGCAGCCTTAACCATCTGGCAACCATCATCTGCGACTATGGAATGCACCTTTTATTAACTTCGCGGTCTTTCATGCCTGCTGCACCAATACAAGTTTCCGGCACAAGTTCAACGCCCCCTCCTGGCAGTCATGAGGAAGCGCTGCGGGACTATGCGTCCAGGTTGACCAATCGCAAAGAGGGGCGGCGCGCCGTTCATGTGCGCCTGTCGAAATTATCCCCAGGCAACCAGCTGGAGCACCATATTCGCATTGTTATGAACACGTTTGAGCCATTTCTGCGAAAGTTTAATGGACAGCTGTTTCGACTATGGAACAATGACATCATTGTTGGCGTCAAGGGCGCGGAAGTAACTGACATTGATGATTACGTCATCAAGCTACGTTTTTTATTTTCCGAGGATCCCCTGCTTACCCTTGAAGAACATTCCGACCAGCAGTTTTACCATTGGTATGACATGGAGCTCGACCATCTGGCGTTTATGACGCTGGCGCAGACTTTTAGCGTTGACGCGGCAAAACATCATCAGAGAATGACGTCGACCCATGCGGCAAAGTCCAATGGCCAAAAAAACCCCACGCCACATGGCAACCTGTCGCCAATGACACCCATGCTGCTCGACCGCTTTGAGACAGCGCTGCATGGCGCGGATCTCAGCCCAATGATCGAGCGGCAGATGATATTTGCGTATACGGAACAGGGCAAGCTAAAGCCGGTATTATGCGAACATTTTGTTTCAATTCGGGTCTTGCAGCAGAAAATTCTACCCGGAGTTGATTGCCTGAGTGATCGCTGGTTGTTTCAGCGCCTGTGTCAGAAACTGGACATGCGCATGCTCTCGGCGTTGCCGGAAATTTCACAAAGAGTAACAGTTCCGATCACCATCAATATCAGTATCAGCACGATTTTATCCCCTGAGTTTCTGAAATTCGATTTGGCTATGCGCAAAATCACCCAGCAGACCATGATCCTGGAAGTACAAAGCATTGATTTGTTTGCTGACATGGGCGCATACATTTTTGCCCGCGATTTTGCACATGAACGCGGCTACGGGATGGCGCTGGATGGACTTAATCCCCTGACGTTCCCATATATGGATCGCGCAAAACTAAAACTCGACTTCGAAAAAATTATGTGGAGTCCGGATATTTCAAAAGATTTTAATTCGACGCGCAGAGAGGTATTTGCAAAGGCAATTCAGCATTCTGACCCAGGTCGTATTATTCTCTCGCGCTGTGACAATCAGGATGCGGTTGATTTTGGCCGTGAAGTTGGGATCAGCCTGTTTCAGGGCCGACATCTGGATCGGACACTGGCAGTAAGCTGACGAATCTGCGAATATGCCCGCATGACGATATCTGACACCCATGTTATTCGTGTGCGTGGCCTGACAAAGCAGTTCGACGCCGTGCTGGCCGTGGACGCCATTGATTTTGACGTTGCCAAAGGATCGATTACCGCCCTGCTGGGTGGGAATGGCGCGGGCAAAACCACGACGATCGCCATGATTCTGGGCCTTGTGGAACCGACGGCCGGCACGATAGAGGTTTTGGGCGCGCGCGTACCCGAACACTATCATCGCGTATTGCCGCGTATGAATTTCGAAAGCCCATATGTGGATTTGCCGCACCGCCTGACGGTCGCGCAAAATCTGAATGTATTCGCCATGCTGTATGGGGTTTCGGATCGTCGTGGACGCATAGCCGAACTGGCGGCGGATCTGGAATTAAAGGAATTACTGAACCGTCCGACCGGGCAGTTATCCGCCGGGCAGAAAACCCGTGTTTCGCTGGCGAAATCCCTGATCAATGCACCGGAGTTGTTATTACTGGATGAACCGACGGCCTCGCTGGACCCCGATACTGCGGATTGGGTGCGCAGCTATCTGGAAAATTATTGCGCCACGCGGGGCGCGACGATTTTGCTCGCCTCGCACAATATGGCAGAAGTCGAGCGCATGTGCGATGTGGTTCTGATGATGCGCACCGGGCGTATTGTGGATTCCGGCGCGCCCGAAGCGCTGATTGCCCGCTATGGGCGAAACACCATGGAAGAAGTTTTTCTGGATATTGCGCGCGGCACCGGCAAGGGGGCCGCTTTGGCGTAACACCCCGCCCGGATGGTTCAGTTTTCCGGTTCGACCCAGGGGATGGCGGCGATTTCAATGCCTTCCTCGCGCAATTCCCTGACTTCCTGCAATGTGGCGTCGCCATAGATATTACCGGCTTCACGTTCGCCATAATGGATTTTACGGGCTTCTTCAGGGAATTTTTCGCCAACATGATCGGCGTTCTGTTCAATATGCGTGCGTACTTCGCGCAGGAACTGGCGCATTTGCGCCTGACCCAGCGCCGCTTTGTCCGGCAGGCGGTCCCGTCGGCTATTGCCCTTTGCGGCAATATTAGGGGCCATGACGGCCTTGTCGATTTTTGTTGAACTACATATCGGACAGCTGAGCTTGCGCCCAGTCAGTTGTGTTTCATAGGCGGTGCTATTGGCGAACCAGCCTTCAAACACATGTTCCTTGTCACAGATGAGGTCATAATGGATCATACGCGTATAGATGGCATGTCATGCCGGGTTGGGCAAGTGGTCAAGCCGCTGATCGCCCGGCCGATTTGCTACGGGTACGCCATTGTTCGATGACCCCTGTGGCCCTTTCCACTGTCATCGTATCGAAAAGCTGGCAAACCGCCTGTAATCTTGCAGCGGGTACGGCCTTGCCGGTACGGGCGCGCTCCAGTAACAGGGTAATGGTTGCAAATTGTGAACGATCGGCCCCGATCGCCCGACATGCCACGGCCATGCCCTGGCCTTCTCCCTCAAATGCCAGGCTGGTAATCGTACGTGCATCCAGCTCGCATAAAAGCGCCAAACCTTCCAGAAACAGATTGAGACGCTTTTCACGCAGAAACCCGATCACCCGGTTCATCGACAGCTCACCCGATGCGCGCATTTTGAAAACCAGCTCGGCGGCCTTGTTATTCACACCCTTATCAGAAACGTAAGGTGAGCCTTGCTGAACTGTTTGAGCACTGCGGATCGCAGCTTCCAGAATTTCGGGATCAATATCATACTTGCCCTGAATTTCGGTTCTTAGCGCGTCCGTTACAAATACAAACATTTTTTGCACCAGTGCCGGTGATAAATCATCACGCGCAATCAGGGGGCGTTGCAGGTTCGTTAGCTGCTTGCTTTCCGACACAAGATATTCCATTGCTGCGCCTGAAATTTCAGCGCTTTGATTGCTGACCAGCGCCGTCAAAACGTCTGGCTCTTCTGATTGCACCAGCGCATTGCTGACGGCCGCCGTGATGCCTGAACGCATGGCGACAGTCAGCCGATGTTCGTGGGTCTTGTTCATTACAATTTCAACAAGATCGCGCTCGTCCAGCAGGGGACTTTGGCTGATCACGGGCGCTGAAACTGAAATCTCATCGGTGGCAAGAGCCTGCATCAGCAATTTTGGCGCGCGCGGACTGGATGCCAGTTGATGCGCCAGATTGGCCCGCATCTGAGTTTCAAATTCACGTGACAGATGTATCAGGATATGACCGGCAACTTCTTTTTCTTCCGGGTTAAGCTGGCGCGGCGCTAGCAGGCAAATATCGGTCAGGCACTGTGACAGCGCCAGCCGTGCGGCGGGGTCCGGGTCACGCGCCAGTTCGATAAGATCGTTTAGAGAAGTCTGCTCCATGTGGCTGAATTTACCGCCGATGCCTTACCATTGCGTAAATTTAGTCCAAAATTCGTTAACCGGACCGGGCAATATTTAGTTGAATATCAACATCATGGGTCAATGCAGGTACCTGGGCGCGGGCCTTTGCCACTTTTTCCGGGTCAATTTCAGCCAGAATAAATCCCACTTCCTGACCGGCGTCGGCCAACACCTCTCCCCAGGGGGCAATAATCAGACTGTGGCCATAGGTTTTGCGGCCATCTCCACTGTGGGTGCCGGTCTGGGCCGGGGCTAGAACAAAACATCCGGTTTCTATGGCTCTGGCGCGCAATAAAATATGCCAGTGGGCCTCGCCCGTGGTTTTGGTAAACGCTGCCGGAATGGTTATAAAATCCGCCCCTGCCTTGGCAAGTGACCGGTATAAATGCGGGAACCGCAGATCATAACAAATGCTTAATCCCAAACGTCCCCAGGGCAGATCGTGAAGTACTGCGCATTGGCCGGGAACAAAGCTTTTCGATTCCCGATAGCGTTCGCCATTGGGCAGATCCACATCGAACATGTGAATTTTGTCATAGCTGGTGGCAATCTGCCCCCTGGGGTCCAACAGGAAGCAGCGATTGGCAACCCTGTCATCGGCCACCCGGATCGGAATCGAACCGATCAGCAGCCATGCCTGCAATTCCGCTGCCAGGGCGCGAAATGCGGCCAGCGCCGGATCTTCATCCTGGGCAAAAGTACTGGCGCGGATGACATCGACAGTCATGCGGGTAACCATCGAGGTTACTTCCGGGGTGGTGATAAAGCGCGCCCCCTGTGCCGCCGCCTGCCGCGCCAGCGCCGTAACCGTAGCGATATTTTCAGCAATCACCGCGCTGGAATTCAGTTGCAGACAGGCCGCCGTAAAAATCTGACCCATTCAGAGGATCCTTATAAATCAACCCGCCAGCATCGCATCCAGTTTACCCGCAGCATCCAGCGCATACAGATCATCGCACCCGCCGACATGCGAGTCATTAATAAAAATTTGCGGAACCGTATATCCGCCATTGGCGCGATCCGTCATTTCGGGCCGCGCGCCCGGAACGGTGTCGACGTCAATTTCGTCATATTTCACGCCCTTTTGTTGCAATAGCGCCTTGGCGCGGTGACAATAGGGGCAAAACATTGAACTGTAGATGGTTATTCTGGGCATTCTGATCGGGTCCATAAGCAATCCTGAGCTTTCTATATATAGGCGCTAACCGGGCCGGACAACCCGCGCCAGACATAACATATCGACACGTGCGGCCCCGGCTTTTCGCACCGCTCTGGCGCAGGCCTCGGCAGTGGCCCCTGTTGTTAGCACATCATCAATCAACACAATCTTACGATCCGCCAGCAGCGCCTCACGGCCCGCCCGCACGGCGATCGCCCCCTGTAGATTACGCTGGCGCGCGTCGCGGTTGAGGCCGCCCATCGGAGGCGTATGCCGGGTGCGCACCAACGCATCCACCGCAGCCTGTATCGCAGTAATCCGGGCCAGCGCCAGCGCCAGCACGGCGGATTGATTATAGCGTCGCCGCAGCAGCCGCTTTCGATGCAGCGGCACAGGTACAATCAGATCCGCGTCGGCCAGTAAATCCGCACCGGCCCGCGCCATCCATGCGGCAAATGCGGGCGCGCCTTCCATCCTGTCGCCA
This sequence comes from uncultured Alphaproteobacteria bacterium, assembly GCA_947085295.1. Lineage (GTDB taxonomy): Bacteria > Pseudomonadota > Alphaproteobacteria > UBA11222 > UBA11222 > UBA11222. Next base: position 65,099 of record CAMTVX010000044.1, read on the forward strand.
TGTTTGAAGCCCAGGATCATGGCGCGGCTGGCGTCATCATACTGGAATACCGCCCGCGCCCGGTCATATTCAGGCGGGTCCGCCAGACAGGCGCCGCAGGCATATTCTGTATCTTCCTCTGTGCCAAAAGCAAATGGCAGTCCGCAGCATTGACACAGGGGGCTGCTGATAAAATTGATGGCGCTCCAGGCCCCGGCGCTCAATTGTCCCTGGCGATCCACAATTGCGCCGGTCGCCAGACAGCGCGGCGGCAACAGCGCATTCGTCAGCATCAGGCCTAGTGGCGCTATTTTTTGTTCCCAGATCCGCATGGTGCCGTTTTACATCCTGTTCGTGATTGCAGCCAATGCTGTTAGATCATAATAGTATGACGCATGACGCAAACTAAATCCGCCAGCAACGCGCCCTTTGACCGTAAATTATTGCGCATGCGCCGCCAGCGCGCGGCAGGCAATCTAGCCAGCCATGACTTTCTGCTGCGTGAAGCAGGTGTCCGGCTGCTGGAGCGGGTTGCAGATCAAAGCCGAAAATTTCCACTGGCGTTAAATCTTGGCTGTCACCGGGGCGAGCTGACACATCTGATGTCCGATCATCCCGGACATGGCATCGAACATCTGATCCAGTGTGACATGGCCCCGGCGATGCTGAACGCAGCGACCGGCCTGCGCCTGGTGGCGGATGAAGAGTCGCTGCCCTTTGCCGCGCAAAGTTTTGATCTGGTGCTGAGTATCCTCAGTCTGCATCCGGTGAATGATCTGCCCGGCAGCCTTGTGCAAATTCGTCGCGCGTTGCGGCCGGGCGGAATGTTTGTGGGCAGTATGTTCGGTGGAGAAACCCTGCACGAACTACGCTATTGTCTGGCACAGGCCGAAATCGCGTGTGAAGGCGGTCTTAGTCCACGCATCGCCCCGATGGTGGATGTGCGTGATGCGGGCGCATTGCTGCAACGCGCGGGCTTTGCGCGCCCGGTCGCGGATGTGGACACGATCACCGTCAGCTATACCGATCCATTGGCCCTGATGCGGGAATTACGCGGAATGGGTGAAAGCAATATTCTGCATACGCGCAGGCGAAGTTTTCTGCGCCGTGCAACACTGGCGGCGGCGGTGAAGCTTTATCATGAAAATTTCAGCGCGCCAGATGGCCGGGTTCGGGCGACATTTCAGTTGGTCAATTTAACCGGCTGGGCTGCGCATGATGAAGTTGCGCGAGCACCCGAAATCAGACGCCAAGTGCCGCAGAAATAATGCTGAGGACATTGGATATCCCACCGCTGACCGACGCCATGGATGCCAATATGGCCACAGAGATGCCACCGACAATCAATCCATATTCGATGGCCGTAGCGCCGGTTTCATCAAGCACAAACTTCATGAGTTGTTGCATAAACTTTCCTTCGCGTCCGAACTGCTGCGCTATTCCAGAGATGGTGAAACAGTCTAGGACTACAAGATTAATGATTGTTTACGGTTCAGCCAGAAATGACAGTAACGGCCCGATTAACGGCAAATCCGCCGCTGGCATGGGGTAATCACGTAAGTGTGAGGGGGCTATCCAGGCCAGATTCTGGCCCTCTTTGGGGTGGCACGCACCCAGCCATTTTCGACACACATAAAGCGGCATCAACAGGTGAAAATCACCATCTTCAGGCCCATATGTGTGCGAGGCAAAGCCCAGCGGCGTTAAATCCTGCGGCGTCACGATAATGCCGATTTCTTCGTGAAGTTCCCGTATCAGGCAGCCTTCCGGTGTTTCGCCCGCTTCACACTTGCCGCCAGGAAACTCCCATAAGCCCGCCATCGACCTGCCGGGCGGGCGTTGTGTCAACAGCACATTGTTTTCACTGTCAATCAGCGCGCAGGCGATGACAAGCACGAGGCGGTTCACGCGGGCTGCCATAGATAACGCAGAACAGTGCGCAAGCCACCGCGCGAAGGGAAAGCTTCTTCCCATTGCTCCTGATAAATAAACCCGCATTTGGTCAGTACACGGATTGACGTGGAATTTTCCCCAAACACCACTGCGTCAAGCCTGCGGCAACACAGGGTTTCACGGGAATAGTCCTTTATGGCCCGCAAGGCTTCTGTGGCATAGCCCTGTCCCCAAAAGTCCTGACCTAGCCAGTAGCCAACCTCTATCGGGGCCACGTCCGTCACCAGTCCGATCAGGCCAAGCAGTGCCCCATCCTGGTGGCGGATAATGGCAAAGATCAGCTCCTTGCCGGAATCCCGGGCCCGCAATGCCTGATCAACAAAGTTTTGCGCCTCACTCGCACCATAGGGATACGGAAGATTGGCGGTTTGTTTCGCCACTTCCCAATTATTCGCAAGCGGTTGGATCAGCATCGCATCATCGACAGTCAGATGCCGCAGCATCAGCCGTGGGGTACGCGCAATCACATCCGGGAATGCATCCATTTTCAGGACCGGTAATCCGCATTGATGTCGATATAGCCATGCGTCAGATCACAGGTCCAGACTGTGGCCGCCGCCTTGCCAATCCCTACATCCACATCAATTGAGATTTCATCGCCTTTCATATGAGTGGTGACGCGGCTTTCGGAATAGGCCGGATCGGCCATGCCATTGCGCGCCACAGGAAGTCCGCCGATGCGCACCGACAGCGCATCGCGGTTTGCAGCCTCGCCCGCTTTGCCGACGGCCATGACGATGCGCCCCCAATTGGCGTCTTCGCCTGCGATGGCTGTTTTTACCAGCGGTGAATTGGCGATCGACATGGCAATTCGTTTTGCGGCGCGCGGTGAGGCGGCGCCACTGACGTGGATCGCGATGAATTTGCGCGCCCCTTCGCCATCGCGTACCACCTGGCGCGCCAGATCGCCCATGACCGCGTCCAGTTTTTGCCGGAAATCCCGCAGACGTGGATCGCCCGCGCGGGTGATTGCGCCATGCGTTGCCTTGCCGGTGGCAAACAGCATCGCCGTATCGCTGGTCGAGGTGTCGCTATCCACGCTGATCATATTGAAACTGGCCTGTACCGATTTGCGCAACAGCGCATGCAGCACATCTGGCGGAATGGCCGCATCCGTCGCCACATAGGAAAGCATGGTCGCCATATCCGGGGCGATCATGCCGGAACCTTTGGCAATGCCATTTATGCGTACCGTAACACCGTCAATTTTGGCGGTCGCAGATGCCCCTTTGGCAAATGTATCGGTCGTGCGAATGGCCTCGGCGCCGGCCTGCCATGCGTCTGCCTGCAGATTCGCGGCCAGCGTGGGCAGCAGTCCGGTGATCTTGCCCGCGTCCAGTAACACGCCGATCACCCCGGTGGAGCCAATCATCACCTGTGGCTTTGTGCACCCCAGAAGCCTGGCGGTGGCGCCTGCACAGTCCTGCAGGGCCAGATCGCCCTTTTTGCCGGTAAAGGCGTTGGCGTTGCCCGCATTGACCAGCAGCGCGCGCGCCATGCCCCGGCCGTCCGGCAAATGCCTGCGGCACCAGTCCACCGGGGCCGAGGGGGCCTTTGATGTTGTAAACATCCCCGCCACCGCCGTTGCCTTGTCAAACGCCATCAGCAGCAAATCATCGCGCCCCTGATAGCGCATACCGCTGGCTGCAACCGCAAGACGTACACCCGCTAAAGGCGGCATGTCGGGAAACTTTTTTGGGGCCAGCGGCGAGCGCTGCAATTTGGCGGACATAGAGCAACTCCTGCTAAATATTAAACTGCATAGTAAGTCCTTATAAAGAAAGGCTCAATATAGAATAGGGGTATATTATGCCGTCATGGCGCCCGGCGTCCTTAACATTGACACAGCAGGCGGCGGACCTTATGTCTCAGCCCTGCCATTTGACAGGCGATAAAGGATTTTTCAGGCAATGATGGGAATAAGCGCACTGGCGCACCGGATTTTTGGTTCGCCCTCCGACCGGAAGTTAAAAAAGCTGCATCCCATTGTAGCCGCGATCAACGCGCTGGAGCCGGAGGTAGCAGCACTCGACGATGACGCGCTGCGTGCACGTACGGCGCAGTTTCGCGAACAGCTCGCAACCGGAAGCGTCAGTGAGGATGATCTGCTGCCTGCGGCCTTTGCGACCGTGCGCGAGGCCGCCAAACGCACGCTGGGCCAGCGCCATTTCGACGTGCAGTTGATCGGCGGTCTGGTGCTGAACCAGGGTAAAATTTCAGAAATGAAAACCGGCGAAGGCAAGACCCTGGTTGCAACCCTTGCGGCCTATCTGAATGCCCTGTCCGGCAAGGGTGTGCATGTCGTCACGGTGAATGATTATCTGGCGCGACGCGATTCCGAATGGATGGGACGGATTTACCGTTTCCTTGGATTGACCGTTGGCTGTGTGACGCCAGGCATCAGCGATGCGGAGCGCCGTCAGGCTTATGCCGCCGATATCACCTACGCCACCAATAATGAACTGGGTTTTGATTATCTGCGCGATAATATGAAATACCGCCTCGAAGAAATGGTGCAGCGTAGCCATCATTTTGCCATCGTCGATGAAGTGGACAGCATCCTGATCGACGAAGCGCGCACCCCACTGATTATTTCCGGTCCGCTGGAGGATCAACGTCAGCAATATCAGGAAGCCGACCTGCTGATCCCGAAACTCGGTCCGGAACATTATGATCTGGACGAAAAGGCCCGCTCGGTAACGATCACCGAAGCCGGCAATGATCATATCGAAGAATTGCTGCTGGAAGCCGGGCTTATGGAGGCGGGCACATCCCTGTATGACATCGAGAATGTATCGCTGGTGCATCATGTCAATCAGGCGCTGCGCGCGCATATTCTGTTTCAGCGCGACCGTGATTACATTGTCAAGGGCGGCAAGGTCATCATCATTGACGAATTTACCGGCCGCATGATGGAAGGGCGGCGCTATTCGGAAGGGCTGCATCAGGCGCTGGAAGCCAAGGAAAAGGTAAAGGTCGAATCTGAAAACCAGACCCTTGCCTCGATCACTTTCCAGAATTATTTCCGTCTGTACAAAAAGCTTTCCGGCATGACCGGCACCGCATCCACCGAGGCCAACGAGTTTGCGGATATTTATAATCTGGAAGTGCTGGCCATTCCGACCCATTTGCCGGTTTCGCGCCGCGATGAGGATGATGAAGTTTATCGTACGACTGCGGAAAAATTTGACGCCATCATTGATGAAATCGTTGCGTGCAACGCCATTGGCCAGCCGGTGCTTGTCGGCACAACCAGTATTGAAAAATCTGAACAGCTTGCGGCGCTGCTGAAAAAGAAAAAAATTCCGCATAATGTGCTGAACGCCCGCTATCACGAACAGGAGGCGCAGATCATCGCCCAGGCCGGCAAGGTGGGCGGCGTGACTATCGCCACCAATATGGCGGGACGCGGCACCGACATTCAGTTGGGCGGAAATCTGGGTATGCGGATTGCTGAAGACACCGCCGCGATTGTGGATGAAGCTGAGCGCGCCAAAAGAACCAAAGCCATCGAAATGGAAATTGCCGCCGCGCGGGAAACAGTGCTGGTTGCGGGCGGTCTGTATGTTATCGGGACCGAACGTCACGAAAGCCGTCGCATCGACAATCAGTTGCGCGGGCGATCAGGCCGGCAGGGCGATCCGGGCCGCTCGAAATTCTTCCTCAGCCTCGAAGATGATCTGATGCGCATTTTCGGGTCGGAGCGTATGGACGGCATGTTGCAAAAGCTGGGTCTGCAACAGGGCGAAGCGATCATTCATCCGTGGATAAACCGCGCCGTGGCGAAAGCCCAGGAAAAAGTCGAGGCGCGCAATTTTGACATCCGTAAAAATCTTCTGAAATTCGACGATGTAATGAATGATCAACGCAAGGTCATATTCGAGCAACGCATTGATATGATGCGTACGGATGATTTATCCGGTGAAATTGCCGGTATGCGCCAGCAAACCGTTGATGATCTGGTCGCCCTGCATATTCCAGAAAAAGTCTATGCAGAACAATGGGATGCGCCGGGCCTGGCTGAGGCGTGCAAGAAGTATTTTGGCCTGGATTTACCCATTGTGGAGTGGGCCGCTGAAGAGGGCATTGCCGACGCGGAAATTCGTGAACGCATCCGTGATCATGCAGATCGCTTCATGGCCGGACGAGCCGCCAATATCGGCACCGATCTGATGCGCCAGATTGAAAAATCCGTTCTGCTGCAAACCATTGATCAGCATTGGCGTGAGCATTTACTGCATCTGGAATATCTGCGTCAGGCGGTCGGCCTGCGGGGCTATGCCCAGCGTGATCCATTACGGGAATATCAATCTGAATCCTTTGCGTTGTTCGAGGCCATGCTGGCAAAACTGCGTCAGGATGTGTGCATGCATCTGGCGCAAGTGCAGGTGGCTGAACAGCCGCCATCGCTACCCAGCGCACCGCAGGGCCTGCATGAAGAACATATTGATCCGCTGACCGGAGAGAACGAAATATCTGAGGACGGCGCATTCAGTAACGTCTCACGCAACGCGCCATGCCCCTGTGGGTCTGGCAAGAAATTCAAACAGTGCCACGGCAAGTTGACGTGATTTAAGATAAAAAAAGCCGCTCAAAATTGAGCGGCCTTTTTATTTTTGTGTGCGTGAATTAAGCGGCGCGGATTTGTTCCAGGAAATTTTCCACGTCTCTTTGCAGCAAATCGTTCTGGCGGGCCAGTTCTTCTGACGCGCTTAATACCTGCGACGAAGCGACGCCGGTTTCATTTGCCACCTGGGTCACATTCGAGAGGGTCGATGAAAGCTCCTGTGTACCTTGCGCGGCCTGCTGCACATTACGGGTGATTTCCTGTGTGGCAGATCCCTGTTCTTCCACCGCCGATGCAATGGCCGTAGAAATTTCATTGATGCGGCCAATGGTTTCGGTAATCGTTTCGATGGCGGTTACCGATTCCTGCGTTGCATTCTGAATTTCAGAAATTTTGGTCCTTATGTCTTCGGTCGCCTTTCCGGTCTGCGTGGCAAGGTTTTTCACCTCAGACGCCACGACCGCAAAACCTTTACCCGCTTCACCCGCGCGCGCCGCCTCGATAGTGGCATTGAGCGCCAGCAGATTGGTCTGGCTGGCAATGTCGTTGATCAGATTAATCACTTCACCAATGCTGTCAGCGGCCTGCGCAAGGCCTTTAATTTGTACGTTGGTACGTTGTGCATGCTCGGATGCCTCACTTGAAATGCGTGCAGAATTTGACACCTGGCTGCTGATTTCAGAGATTGAAGCGCTTAATTGATCGCCCGCTGTCGCAACCGTTTGAACATTGGAAGATGTTTCTTGCGCCGCTTCGGCTGCAATACTGGTCTGGCGCAGTCCTTCCTCGGAAATCGAGCTCATCGATTGCGCGGTTGAATTCAGTTCCGTTGAAGCGGCAGCAAGCGATTTAAGAGTTGTGGCAACAGATTGTTCGAACATGGAAATATACTCTTCTATCTGTTTTGTGCGGCCTTCTTTGTTAGCCTGCTCAACACGCTGTTCAGTTTGCAGGCGTTCGGCGACTAAGCCGTTCTCCTTGAACACCAGTACGGCCTGCGCCATTTCACCCATCTCATCCCCGCGATCGGAACCAATGACCTCGGCGGTCCATTCCTTATATCCTTGATCAGGCGATCAGATTCGACCGTCGCGCGCGCGGCCTCTTCAAAGGCCTTGCTAAAATCGTTGGCGATCTTCTTGGTGTCTGCAAGTTTCGCGCGCTGTACCGGGTCGCTGATAACACCGTCAAGTTTGGTGATGGCCCCCTGTAGTGCAGCAAGTTCTGTGCGTGCACGGACATCTGCACCTACTTCTGATGTGTCAATAAAGTTATTTCCGTGCATTTGCGCTTGCGTGAAAACTTGCAGCGCCTGAGCAGCACGGGCCGCCGCTTCATATTCACCATTAGCAACAAGTGTTTGCGAAACAGCCGTCAGCGTGTCAATTACTTGCGCGGCTGCGGGATCAATCGCTGTATCAATCAGTGTCGAAATCTGGTTGATCAACGTTACGGATTGATCAAAACCTTGATATAGACATCAATAAGTTCGCTGATTTTTGCAAGGTTCTCAACATTTTCCTTTTCTACGATTACCGTTTTCAGTTCATCTCTGAACGCGGAAACATTGGTGATCAGCTCGCGCGCCTGACGCAGTGTATCCCCATCCCAGGTCAGCAGATATTCACCCGATTGCCAGGCCATGGCCATGACCTCAGCGTCAAAATCATTTACCAATATCGCTTCATCCGCCTGAGCGCCAAAAGCAGAAAAAGAGGTGGATACATCATTGAGGGAAACCCAGGCCATAGCGGCTATGACAGTGAGAAGTGTATTAATGGCAGCAAACCCTATGGATATTTTCTTACCGATTTTTATATTATTAAATATCCCGGATAAACCCCCCGATAAACCATGGGCGGGCGTGGGCGTGAACGCAGAAACAGACATTTTTTTTCCCTTACTGACAGACCTTGTGAAACTGAAAGCGGGCTCATAGACGGGAAAATTTAACCAACGGTAAATATCGAAAAGAATTAGGTGATTTTTTCTAGTAACAGCCTCTTAAATATTTTTGTTTAGAAGACATAATTTCTCTATTCCTCAGCGGGATCAAGGCCGCGTAAGGCTTTTCATCACTTAAAAAGGCGCTCTTGATGCGTGTTCCAGTATTTTTTTCGATAGCGGCATGCTGTCTGTTTTTGAGTGCGGCGGCCAGTGCGGACGAAACCGCATTGACCGGCGATTGGGGGGTGCGCGTACGTCGCTGTCGGCGCATGGGGTGGATTTCGAGATTGTCTATAAGCTCGATTATATGGCCAATGTTGCCGGCGGCATTCACAAGGGTTCACGCGGGCTGGACAATCTGGACGCCGTATTCTCGTTTGACGGGGAAAAACTGCTGGGCGCAAATGGCCTGAGCGGCCAGATTTATCTGCTGAATAATAATGGCGGCGAACCAAATGCCGATCTGACCGGCAGCGCGCAGGGCATCAACAATATCGAGGTAGCCAAGGCAACGGGAAAATTGTATCAGGCCTGGCTGCAACAGAATTTTCTGGATGACCGGCTGTCCATACTGGCCGGATTGTATGACCTGAATTCAGAATTTTATGTCACGGATTCCAGCGGTCTTTTTATTCATCCTGCCTATGGCATTGGCACGGATTTTTCGCAGTCCGGGCAAAATGGGCCGTCGATTTTTCCAACCACCTCACTTGGCGCGCGCATAAAAATTCAGCCCGTGCCGGATATATATTTGCAAGCCGCGATATTTGACGGCGCGCCGGGCGCACCCGATGATCTTAAAGGTACGCAGATTGAATTCAACGATGGCGAGGGCGCGCTGTTTGTCGTGGAAGCGGGTTTCACGCCCACAAACGGCAAACTGGCGATCGGGGCCTGGGTCTATAGCGATAAAATTCCGGATCATCTGGATGTAAATACCAGCGGAAACCTGCGCAATAAACGCAGTCAGGGCCTGTATATCATCGGTGAACGGAATATATTTCGCGAGGCCGGAACGCAAGATCAGGGGCTGGCCGCGTTTGCCCGCATCGGCTGGGCAGATGCGGATGTGAATCAGCTTGATACGGGATGGAGCACGGGGATAGTTTACACTGGCCTGATCCCAGGTCGTGACGCGGGGCAACTTGGCGTTGGGGTGTCGGGCGTGCATAATGCGGGCAAATTCCGGCGGTTGAACCGCCTTGCCGGTATGCCGGTAAAATCCGATGAGACCGCGTTTGAGTTGACCTATAGCGATAATCTTACACCGTGGCTTTCGGTGCAGCCGGATATTCAGTATATCGTCAATCCCGGAACCGACCCATCACGGGACGATGCGGTGATTGTGGGCGGACGCGTGACACTTACGTTTTAGCGGCACGGCACCGGCATGAACAAAAAGCAATAGTCGTCTATTGCTTTTCAAACTTCAGCGCCGCGCCATTCATGCAAAAGCGCAAGCCGGTGGGTTTTGGGCCGTCTTCGAACACATGGCCCAGATGCGCATCACAGGTAGCGCAGATCACTTCGGTGCGCCGTGAAAACAAACCGCGATCTTCACGAAAGCCAACCGCATCCTTATCGACGGGCGCAAAAAAGCTGGGCCATCCGGTGCCAGAATTATATTTTGTGTCCGACGGGAACAAAGGCGTATCGCAGCAAACGCAGCGATAAAGCCCATCATCCTTGTTGTCATGTCCATTGTCGCTAAATGCGCGTTCGGTCCCGGCCTTGCGGGCGACGTTATATTGCAGCGGCGATAGCTGTTGTTTCCATTCCGCATCGGTTTTCACAACTTTGGGTTTATTTTCCTGTTCGCTGTCCGCCATATCCTGGCCTTCCTTCTAAAAGTCCCACCGCTTCAGTATAAGGGAACCCGCTACAAAATTTCAAGCAAACGCCATCCTTAAATAATTTTTAACGCCGTAGTCCCTTGGCGAGTGACGAAGGCACGTTACCGGACTGGCCAGCGTAAGACTGGCCAGCGTAAGAGTTGTGTGTGCAATGCCCATTTGGAAAATTCCACCTTCCTTATGCGAACAATATGGCCACTACTATATCGGAACATGGCTTAAAATTTCAAGGAAACGCCATCATAATGACTTCGGCGATGCAGGCGGGGCGTTCCTGGCCCTCGATTTCCAGCACCATTTCATAGTTCATGGTGGCGCCCTTGCCCTTTAGCTCGACGGACATGACTTTCAGCCGTCCCCGCACTTTTGAGCCGGTCGGCACCATATTGGTGAAGCGCACCTTGTTGGCCCCATAATTGATCATCTGGCTGATGCCGGTGATTTCCAATAATTCAAACATGAATTTCGGAATCAGCGACAGCGTGAAATAGCCATGCACAATGGTGCCGCCGGTGGCCATTTCACGTTTGGCGCGCTCCACATCGATATGGATCCACTGATGATCGCCGGTGGCGTCGGCGAACTGGTTCACCTTGGCCTGATCCAGCGTCACCCAGTTTGAGACGCCAATCTCCTTGCCTGCCAGGCCCGGCAAATCATCATACGCGACTTTCAACATAAGATTTTCCTTTTCGTTATTGAAGCTGCGAGGCCTTGATTATGTCGGCCGCTTTTTCGGCAATCATAATCACCGGCGCATTGGTATTGCCCGACACAAGATTAGGCATGATTGAGGCGTCGACCACCCGCAAATTCTGCACCCCATGCACGCGCAATTGCGCATCCACCACCGCCATCGGATCACTGCCCATTTTACAGGTGCCAACCGGATGGTAAATTGTGTTGCCGCGTTCGCGCGCGTATGCCAGCAATTCATCATCACTTTGCACATCTGCGCCGGGTTCCAGCTCCGTCCCGCGCCAGGGATCAAGCGGCGCGGCGTTAAAGATACGACGCGCAATCTTCAGGCTTTCCACCACGGTTTCCTGGTCCAGTTTTGCGGACAGATAATTCGCGCGGATCGCGGGATACACAGTGGGCACCGAAGATTTGATATGAATAGTGCCGCGACTTTCCGGGCGCAACTGGCAGGGTGCGCAGGTCATGCCGGGAAACGGATCCAGCTCCATTTTGCCGGATCCGATATTCTGTGTCATGCTGGCGGGCAGAATATGATATTGCACATCCGGGCTGTCCAGTTCCGGCCGGGTTTTTACAAACGCGCCAATATGTGCAGCACTCATTGCCAGAAGGCCGCGCCGCGACACCACCCATTTTACGGCTTCACGCACCAGCGACAGACCGCGCGACGTTTCATTCACCGTTATCGGTTTCGTTGCGCGATAGGCACAGCCCACCACATAATGATCCTGCAGGTTTTCGCCCACACCAGGCAGGTCTTTTACAATCTCAATGCCATGTTCGCGCAATAGCGCCGCAGGGCCAATGCCCGAAAGTTGCAGCAATTGCGGCGAATTCACCGCGCCACCGCACAATAATACTTCACGTCCCGCTTTGGCATAGTGCTGCTGCCCGCCGCGATTATACGCAACGCCATCGGCGCGCGTGCCCTCGCATATAATGCGAAATGCCAGGGCATCGGTTTCAACGATAAGATTACGACGTGAACGGATGGGTTTCAGAAACGCCTTTGCCGTGCTCATGCGCAATCCATTACGCGCGGTCATATGATAATAACCAATACCTTCCTGAGCCAGCCCGTTCAGATCATCGCGACGCGGAATGCCCAGCGTCTCGCCCGCTGCAATAAATGCGTCACTGATAGGGTGCCGGTCCGGGGCCGCAGAAACTGCAAGCGCGCCGCCCGTGCCATGCAGCGCGCCCGGTTCGGCATGATCGACAGATTTTCTGAAATACGGCTCAACATCATCCCAGGCCCAGCCGCGATTTCCCAACTGCGCCCAGCGATCATAATCCTGTGTCTGTCCCCGCACATAAAGCAGGCCGTTGATCGAAGACGATCCGCCCAGCACCTTGCCGCGCGGCCAGACGATGGCACGGTTATTGGTTCCGGGTTCCGGCTCCGTCTCATACAGCCAGTTGACCTTTGGATCTTTCAGGGTGCTGGCGAATCCTGCGGGCAGGTGGATCATCGGATTGCTGTCTTTTGGACCGGCTTCCAACAACAGTACACGGATTTTCGGGTCTTCGCTCAAGCGGTTGGCCAGTACGCAGCCCGCCGATCCCGCGCCCACGATCACATAATCATAGGCAGCATTTTCACTCATGCGATAAACTTTCTCAAAATGGCGTTGGTAATATCCGCCGCCTCATACTGTACCCAATGTCCGGCATTGGGAACAATATGAAACTCCGCAGACGGATGAATGCTTGCAATGACATCGCGCCGGTGTTCCAGATAGGGCGCGGATATATCGAATTCTCCCCAGATGCTGCATACGCGCGCGGTGACATCGCGCAAGGCATCACGCAGTTTATCGCTCAATGCATGTTCCGGGCTGAGAATACGGGTGCGCGGCGCATTGGTAGCCTGCATATGCATAGCGATGTCATCGATTTTTGCCGGATCATGCAGCATGATCGCTGCAAGATTATGCCGGTGCGCGGCCGCCATGTCTGCGGGTGTTCCGCTTAGCGGCAGTTTCACGGGAGGCCGGAGATTTCCAAATTGCCCGCCCAGGCCGCTTGGCCCCATCAATGTGAGTGAGCGCACCCGCGCGCCATGCAGTTTGGCCATGAGGCCGCTGATCATGCCGCCAAACGAAAATCCCGCCATGTCAAATTGCCCGCCCGGCGGCAGTACCTGCTGCAATCCATCCGCTGCAATTTTTGCGATGCTTTCGGGCGTGTACTGTTTGGGTGGCGATGCAGAATCCCCCAGCCCCGGTAAATCTGGCGCGATCACCATGCGATCACCTGCAAATTCCGGGATATTGCTGATCCAGTGTGACCACGCACCCGCACCGCCATGAATGAATACCAGCGGTGCGCCTTCGCCCCAGATCCGCCAAACCATATGCCCGTCCCCGCACGGTGTTTGCATGCGTCGGCTGCGCGCATCGATGCCGCTAAAAAATGCCGCTGCATCCATTATTTTTTGAAGCCCTTCAGGCCCGGGTCCAGTTGTACGCCGAATGTGTTTAGCGCCATCGACACCAGATTATATTGACCAATTGCAAACACCAGATCCATGCATTGCGCCTCATTATAACGTCCGGATAATGTTTTCCAGGTGGCGTCGCTGATGATTTTGTCTTTGTGCAGCTCGTCTGCGGCGCGCACAATGGCGGCATCAAACGCATCCCAGCCGGGCGCGTCCGGCCCTGCGGCAATGCGATCTATTTCCGCATCCGTTATGCCCGCCGCCTTGCCGATGATGACATGCTGCGCCCATTCATATTCCGCCTTGCACAGCCAGCCGATGCGTAAAATTGCTATTTCACGGTCGCGCGGCGAAATGCTGCTGCGTTTGCTAAGCACATAATTGGCGAAGATCAGCCAGCTTTTGAACAGTACCGGATGATGGATCATCGTGCGAAAAATGTTGAATACGCTGCCATTGCGCGCCAATGGCTTCATGATTTCCTGCTGCTCTGTGTTCAGCGCGCTATCCAGTAGCGGTTTAACCCGTGGCGTTGTAAGGCGCATTTTCTGGTTCCTGATAATTCTGCCTGGCCTGCATACTATCAGATCAATCAAAAAAGGCACTATTTCACTGCGCTATCCAGGAAATTCTATAAATAATTCCGGCATAATCATCCGAGATATAAAACGCCCCGTCCGGCCCCTCTGCAACGTCTACCGGGCGCCCTGTCACAGTTTCATTTTGTAAAAAACCCCACAGAAAATCCCGCTGCACAATGCTTTCATCTTCCTGCCAGTGCAGCGATACGACCTTGTATCCATCTTTTTTGCTGCGATTCCAGGAACCATGCAGCGCCACCAGCGCCGCGCCACGCAATGCTTCCGGCGCGCGCGGATTTCGAACAAAGGTAATCCCCAGCGGCGCGTTATGGGCGCGAAATTCAAATGCGGGTGGCTTTGCCCGGGCTATTTTATCTTCTGCGCCAGCGCCAAATTGTGGATCGGGTATATTGTTTCCATAGGCATAGGGCCAGCCATAATGCCCGTCCTGTTCAATAAGATTTAGCTCACATGGCGGCAGATCATCGCCCAGCATATCGCGCCCATTATCGGTGGCAAATAATGCCCCGTCTGTTGGTCGCCAGTCAAACCCAACGGAATTTCGCAGACCCTGCGCATAAATGGCGCCATTTGCGCCATCAAGATCGTATCGCATCATTGTGGCCCGACGCGGATCAGATTCCACGCACACATTGCATGTTGATCCAATGCTAATATAAATTTTACCATCCGGACCTATCCGCAGCGTTCGGGTTGAATGCCCACCTCCCTGGGGCAGCCCGGTGACAATTCGCGTGTAGTCACCTTTGACCGTATCCGTCGCATCATCAAAGGCAATGCGGCCAATCGCATCTTCTTCGGCCACATACAGCATGCCATTATGCAGATCGATACCATGTGGCCCATTCAATCCATCCAGCAGCGTAAGTTTTGAATCGGCCGCACCATCGCCATCACGGTCAGCCGACAGGATAATGACGCGGCCCTGACGGGGTATGCTGACTATCAGCGCGCCTGACACGGTAAATCGCATAAACCGGGCCCCTGTAATATCAGACGCATAATTTGTCATCTGATAGCCGGGCAGGATCCTTAAACTTTTATCAACCACGTTTGGACTTGCCGCATATGGCGCCACGGTCAGGAAACCGCACAGTAACAGCCCAAGCGCCATAACAGGCAGACGGATAGTATCGGAAAAGCGCATCATCACATCAGCCCCGAAAATAAAAGCGTCCGCATCAAAATGCCGCAGATTCACAGTGTATTAACGTACATTGATTATTATGACCTTCAAAATAAAAATCCGAGGCAAGCATGACAATCGGCCAGATTCACTATGAAATTTATATCCAGCCGCCAAAGGGCAAGTGGCAGTTTTATGGTGCGCTTGAATCGCGTGACAAGGCGTTAAAACAGGCCAAGGAACTTGTGGGGGGTGGCACATCAGTACAGGTAATGAAGGAAACTCTGGGTACGGATGGAAATTATTTGTCCGTACGAATTTTCCAGGAAGGTGAAGGCGGCAGCCCAAATTCAAAAACTGGCAAGGCCGACGCCGTTGAGTCGCTACCTTGTTTCAAACCGCTGGACCTTTATTCCTATGAAGCGCGCAAATCGATTGTCCGGTTACTTCAGGATAGTCTGAACCGCTGGCAGATTACATCGCTGGAGCTGCTGCATTGCCCGGTTAATCTGGAGCGACTTGAAAGTACAGGTACTGTCCTACAGGCCGCTGTGCAAAAAATGGCTATTGCGCAATCGCAGGCGGGGGAAGGCACTGTTGGCGAACGGGTAATGACCCTGCATAAGCTGATAAGCGACGCCATGGTTATGGTCTATGTAGACCGCGATAAAAACCGCATTCCATCATTGAAGAATAAAAAAATATCCGAATTGGCGAAACAGCTCATGCTGGATCCACGCCGTGAATATCTGATGAATGCGGCAATCACTGCGCACCTGCAGGATTGCGATGGCTGGGATAGCAAATTGTCGCGCATACTGAATTTTATGAGCGATATTCCTGAAGATGAGGCCTCACTCAGGAAGTTCTGTCTTGATACAATTGACGCCTTTGTATCAGAAATTTTAGCTGCTTCTTCCGCCATGAAAACCCTGCTGGGTGAACAACCTGATTTGGGTAGCGCCCTGCAACGGCTGATCGAATTATCCAGTGGTCTTTTTGCTACCGGGGAGCCGCTTCCCCCAGGTGCTGCGTCGCTAAATTTATATTTTGGCGCGGGCGAGCTTCCAGAAGCGCGCACGGCTATTATCCGCCGGGTTTTGAAGGATCTGGAAGGACCAAAACGCCTGACGCAAGAATCGCTGGCCGTTGAAGTAAAATTCCTTCGCCGTCTGGCGTCAAAAGTTGTTTTGGCCTGCGGCAATTTAATCCCAAATGATGAGGTGTTGTCGGCGTTTCGCACGCGATCTGAACGCCTGATCTCGCCGGACACACTTGACGCCTATCTGAACGAAGCCGAAAACCCGGCTGACAAAGCGGAGCGCCTGTTATTTATCGGTGACAATATTGTTGGCGATAAAAACAAACGCAAGCTAACTGGTATTTTATTAGCGATGCTGGAAGCCCCGGCTTTCAACCAGTATTTTGCCTCATCCGAGGTGGCTGTATCCAACCGGATGCGGCTATTATGCGACCTTCAAGGCAAGGTTACGAATTCAGAGTTGGATTCGACGCGCAAGCAATTGATTGCCCAGAAACTGGACACCATGTGTTTTGCAATTATTGAAACCAATAAGCTGTTTGATCGCGTGACTGCGGGCCAGGATAATCCTTTGAATAAATCCCTGGCGCTGCTGAAACTTGCGTCTGCGAATATTCTTACGCGCGGGAAATCACGTGATATGGCGCAACGCCTGGCGCTGGGTTTCATTCAGCAACCCGGCGTGCTGAAAAATTATCTGGCAAGTGGCGCAGACGCCGGGGCTGCCACGAAAATAGAGGAATTGCGCGCCATGCTGCGCGATGCGGGCATTGACCCTGAATCGGTGCTTTCCCGCCACGCTGCGTGAAACAGAATTAATGCGCCTGTCCCCAATTATCACCGGCCTTTGCGTCAACCGTTAGCGGCACGGATATCGCCAATGCGGGCAGCGCCGCCTGTTCCATAACGCGACAGACCAGGGTTTTGGTTGCTTCAATCTCTGCATCCGGCGCCTCAAACACCAGTTCATCATGCACCTGCAACAGCATGCGCGCGTTCAACCGTGCGGCCCGCAACGCATCGGGAATACGGATCATGGCGCGGCGAATAATATCCGCCGCCGATCCCTGTATCGGGGCATTGATTGCGGCGCGCTCGGAAAATGCGCGATGCGCCGGATTTTTCTGGTTGATACCAGGAAAATGTATTTTGCGTCCAAATAACGTCGTCACATATCCATTTTCCCGGCAGATTTTTTTGGTGTTATCCATATAGGCGCGAATGCCGGGGAATTTCTGGAAATAGGCCGTGATATAGCGTTGCGCCTCGCCCTGTGGAATACGCAATTGATTGGCCAGCCCAAAAGCGGAGATCCCGTAAATAATGCCAAAATTAATCGCCTTGGCGCGGCGGCGGATGGCGGGGTCCATATCCTTTACCGGCACATCAAACATTTCGCTCGCGGTAATGGCGTGAATATCATCGCCTCTGGCAAAGGCCTGTTTCAGCGCGTCAATATTGGCGATCTCGGCCAGAAGCCGCAGCTCGATCTGGCTGTAATCGGCGCTGATCAGTTTATAGCCCGGGCTGGCAATAAACGCCTCGCGCAGCTTGCGGCCTTCTTCGGTGCGAATGGGAATATTCTGCAAATTCGGATCGTTCGACGATAGCCGCCCGGTCGATGTTGACGCCATTGAATAGGATGTATGCACACGCCCGGTTTCCGGGTTTATGTGCCCCTGCAACGCTTCGGTATAAGTGCCCCTGAGTTTGGATAATTGCCGCCAGTCAATGACGCGCGCCGGTAGATCATGGCCCTGCGCCGCCAGCGTTTCCAGAACGTCTGCACCCGTGGACTGATCGCCGCCCTTGGTTTTTTTATCGCCCGACATTCCCAGTTTGCCAAACAGAATTTCACCAAGCTGTTTGGGCGAAGCAATGTTGAATTTTTCACCCGCCAGCGTATAAATCTGATCTTCATATTCCGCCATGCGCTGCGCAAATTCCGACGACAGACGTCCCAGAAAAGCCGCGTCCACCCTGATGCCGGCGCGTTCCATTTCGACCAGCACGGGTACCAGCGGGCGTTCCAGCGTTTCGTACATACTGGTCATATGTTCGGCGATCAGCCGGGGTTTCAGAATGTGAAACAGCCGCCCCGTCACGTCGGCATCTTCGGCGGCATATTGCGTCGCCTTGTCCAGCGGCACACGGTCGAAGGTGCGTTTTTCCTTGCCGGTGCCAGTAACTTCCTTGAAGGAAATCGGCGTATGTCCCAAATGCAGTTTGGATAATTCATCCATGCCGTGACCATGCAGGCCCGCATCCAGCGCATAGGACAATAGCATGGTGTCATCAATCGGCGTCAGGCGCACATCGTAACGCGACAGCACCAGCATGTCATATTTCAGATTTTGGCCGACCTTCAACACGCCCGGATCTTCGAACAAAGGCCGCAGGCGCGCCAGAACTTGCGCGCGTGCCAACTGTTCAGGCGCGCCACCACCCAGCGACAGCGCACCATCCCCATCCGGCCCGGTATGGCCAACCGGGATATAACAGGCCTTGCCGGGCGCCGTTGAAAGCGAAATGCCCACCAGATCGGCGCGCATCGCATCCAGCGAATTGGTTTCGGTGTCAACAATCAGCATTCCCGCTTTGTAAGCGGCGGCAATCCAGCGATCCAGCGCATCCAGGCTGAGAATGGTTTCATACGTAGACGGATCAATGCCTGCATCCAGCCCGGGCATGGTTGCGCCCGGCGCGCCACGTTCGCCCTGTGGCACGACATGCGTGACAGTATTGGCAGGTGCCGTGACAGAGGGTTGCGGCACCTCAACACGCATTTCTGCGCCAATGCGGCGCGCCAGCGTGTTAAATTCCATATCGGTAAGAAAGCCCAGCAATTGCCCGGGTTCGGGATGGCGTATCGTCATGCTGTCAATATCCACACCGGATTCGACATCATCGCGCAGGCGCACCAGTTCGCGGCTGACCCGCGCCATTTCGGCATGTTCCAAAAGGCTTTCGCGGCGCTTTGGCTGTTTGATTTCGCCCGCCCGCGCCAGCAGCGTATCCAGGTCGCCATATTCCTGAATCAGTTGCGCCGCCGTTTTAATGCCGATGCCCGGAATGCCCGGTACATTGTCGGAACTATCCCCCGCCAGCGATTGCACATCCACGACCCTGTCGGGGCCAACGCCAAACTTTTCAAACACCTGATCGGGACCGATATGAATATTTTTCATCGGGTCCAGCATATCGACGCCATCGCCAACCAGTTGCATCAGATCCTTGTCCGATGACACGATCGTCACCTGCGCCTGACGCGCCTTTGCCTGTTTTGCAAAGGTTGCGATCAGATCATCCGCCTCAAAGCCCTGCTGTTCCACTGACACCACATTAAAGGCGCGCACCGCATCGCGGATGAAAGAAAATTGCGGGATCAGATCTTCTGGCGTCTCGCTGCGATTGGCCTTGTAGGCGGGATATATTTCCGAACGAAAGGTCAGCCGGCCTGAATCAAATATCACCGCAATATGGGTGACAGTTTCGCCGGATTTTGTATCCTCGATCAGCTTGTACAGCATATTGCAAAAACCGCTGACGGCGCCCACGGGCAGGCCATCGCGCTTGCGCGTCAACGGCGGAAGGGCATGATAGGCGCGAAAAATATATCCCGACCCGTCAATCAGATACAGATGGTCGCCGGGGCCAAGCGGTTTAGCTTCAATTTGCGGGTTTTGCGTTGACTGCATAAGATTATCTTAACTCTCCGTTGACCTGGCTTACCGCCCAATGATACGCATTCTTATGCCTAGCACAAAAACATCCATCCAGGAAAATGCGACCGTCGGCGAAAATGCCATCGAAGCGCGCAATTTGCAGAAATTTTACCGCAGTCAGGGTGGCGGGCCGCCCAAACATGCGCTGAAAGGCATTGATCTGGATATTCCGCGCGGCTCAATCTTTGGCCTGCTCGGCCCCAATGGCGCTGGAAAATCCACCTTTATCAATATTCTGGCCGGTCTGGTGATTAAAAGCGCCGGTCAGGCGCGTGTGTGGGGTTTTGACATTGATAAAAACCCGCGTAAGTCGCGCGCGTCCATTGGCGTGGTGCCGCAGGAACTGAACATTGATCCTTTTTTTACCCCCGCCGATCTGCTGGATTTGCACGCCGGGATGTACGGGGTGCCCAAGGCCGAACGGCGCACCGCAGAAATTCTGGAAGTGCTCGGCCTGACCGACAAGGCGCAGGCTTATGCCCGCACTTTGTCAGGTGGTATGCGTCGGCGCCTGCTGGTGGCCAAGGCGATGGTGCACAGCCCGCCCATTCTGGTTCTGGACGAACCCACCGCAGGCGTCGATGTGGAACTGCGACAGCAGCTATGGGAATATGTCCGCACCCTGAATGCGCGCGGCACCACCATTGTGCTGACCACGCATTATCTGGAAGAAGCCGAGGCAATGTGCGACCGCATCGCCATCATCAATCACGGTCAGGTGATTGCGTGCGAGCCAACCCCGCAACTGCTGGCCCGCATCAGCGACAAACGGCTGGTGATCACGCCGGCGCAGGCCGTGACACAGGTTCCCGCCGCGCTGGCCGGTCTCAATGTGGAGCGTTTGCGCGATGGCAAACTGGCGGTGTTATACAATCCCGCCGACACGCCGGTGATGATGCTGATCGACCGGATAAAGGAAGCGGGCATCGCCATAGCCGATATCTCGACGGAAGAATCCGATCTGGAAGACGTGTTTTTGCAGTTGACGGCGAAGTGAAATAACAGGCTGGCCGCGCCCATGCCGCCGCCCATGCACATAAAAATGACAGTTTTTGACATTTCATGCTATTTTATGGCATACTAAAGCTTCATAGGAGCCCTCACATGCAAAGCATGAACATATCGCTGCCGGATCTGTTGAAGCAGTTTGTGGACGGGCAGATTGCCAAAGGCCGTTACAGCAGCGTCAGCGAATATGTGCGCGAACTGATTCGCGCCGATGAGAAACGCAAAGCCGGAGAACATCTCGAAGCGCTGCTGCTCGAAGGCCTGCAAGGAGAAGAAGCCGTATTCACACGTGAGGACGGGCATTCTATCCGCCAGGAAGCCGTGACCCAGGTGAAAAATGCCCGCAAGAACCGTTCCTGATGGCAACAGTTTACCGGCGCGCTGCGGCGCGGCGTGACCTGATCGCGCACTTTGTCTATCTGAGCCAAAACGCAGGCGACGCCATTGCCGAACGCTTCCTGAGCAATGCCGAAGCCAGCTTCAATGACCTTGCCGCGCAACCAATGATCGGCGCGCCGCTAACGCTAACCCACACCGCGCTGTCGGGCATCCGCAAGTGGCGCGTCAAGGCTTTCGACAATTATCTGATCTTCTATCAACCGCACCCAGAGGGTGCGTCCATCGTGCGTGTATTGCACGGGACGCAGGACTGGTGGCGCCTGTTGGGTGTTGAGGATTAATAGTGGAGCGGCATAAAGACACCTTTCTGCCTGATGCTCACTGCAGCAAGTTCGTGATAACCTCGCAAGCGGATATGTGTAACAATCGAACAGCAACGCTATAAAAAAATAGGCGGAATAATGACTCCAGAATTTCAAGCACTAAACTATCAAGTGCTGATGCGGCCTGTTCTGGAATGCGCGGCCCATGGCGAAGTCCGGATAAGTGATGTCGTTGAAACGCTGGCGGATCGCCTCAACCTTTCTCAAGAAGACCGCGAAGCATTGTTGCCAAGCGGCAAACAGGCACGCTTTTCCAACAGAATACATTGGGCAAAGAGCTACCTAAAACAAGCAGGTCTCGTGAAAGCAACCAAGCGGGCGCATTTCATTATCACGGAGCGTGGCAAAGCCGCATTGGCCGAGACGGGCGCGGAGATCAACAGGGCCTATCTGGAACAGTTTGATGAATTCAAGGAGTTCCAGGTGCGCACACGAAAAGCCGGAGGAGATACGGACGCGCCCTCTTCCCTTGATACGGAAAGCGCGGTCACACCGGATGAAATACTGCGCCAGGCCCATCAGACAATTAACGCCGCCCTCGCGGCGGACTTACTGGATCGGGTGCGTGAAGCGTCACCGGCCTTCTTTGAACGATTGATCGTCGATCTTTTGCTCGCAATGGGGTATGGCGGAACATCAGAAGAAGCAGGCCGCGCATTGGGTAAGAGCGGCGATGACGGGGTGGACGGTGTGATCGACCAGGACCCGCTTGGGGTGGATCAAATTTATATTCAGGCCAAGCGGTATGCGGCGGGCAACTCAATTGGGGCCGGGGCAATCCGTGACTTCTTTGGCGCGTTGAGTTTGAAAAAAGTCCAGAAGGGAATTTTTGTCACCACCTCGACTTTCAGCCCCTCGGCCATTCAGACAGCAAGAGACTTAATGCGCATTGTACTGATTGATGGCGACCAGCTCGCAAAGCTGATGATCCGGTACAATATCGGCTGCCGCGACGAGGAGATTCTGCACCTCAAAAAAGTTGACGAAGACTTTTTTGAGTGAATCATCTCACCCACTGCGTCATTGCGAGCGAAGCGTGGCAATCCAGAGTCACAAACGAAGGCTTTCCGTATGACTCTGGATTGCCACGCTTCGCTCGCAATGACAATGGAGAGACTACGCATCAAATTAATCACATAACAGTCCATCAAGGCCCCACAAAAAAGCCGGGCATTACACCCGGCTTTTTCAATCTCGCAATGTGTGCCCCGGATCAATAAACCTCAAACAATCCCGCCGCGCCCATGCCGCCGCCGATGCACATGGTGACGATGACGTTTTTGGCCTTGCGGCGCTTGCCTTCGATCAGCGCGTGGCCGGTCAGGCGGCTGCCTGTCATGCCGAACGGATGGCCGATCGCGATGGAGCCGCCATTGACATTGAGTTTTTCCATCGGAATGCCAAGCTTGTCCTTGCAATACAGCACCTGGCTGGCAAAGGCTTCGTTCAGTTCCCACAGATCAATGTCTTCGATCTTGAGGCCGGTGCGTTCCAGCAGCTTGGGGATCGCGAAGACCGGGCCGATGCCCATTTCTTCGGGGCCGCAGCCACCAACCGCAAAGCCGCGAAAGCGGCCCAGCGGGCTGAGACCACGGCGTTCGGCTTCCTTGGCTTCCATTAGCAGACAGGCGGATGCGCCGTCCGATAACTGGCTGGCATTGCCAGCAGTGATGAAATTGCCAGCGCCGCGCACCGGCTGCAATGCCGCCAGGCCTTCGGCCTTTGTTTCGGGGCGGTTGCAATCGTCACGATCGACGGTGGTTTCCTTCATGGTGACGACGCCGCTGTCCTTATCCTTGACAGCCATCATGACTTTCATCGGCACGATTTCGTCTGCGAACTTTCCGCCCTGCTGCGCTGCGGCGGTGCGCTTCTGGCTTTCCAGTGAATATTCATCCTGATATTCGCGCGACACCTTGTAACGCTGCGCCACGATGTCTGCGGTTTCGATCATTGGCATCCACAGTGCGGGCCATTCCGCCGCCAGCTTGGTGTCTTTGGGATCCTGCTTGACCTGACCGCTCATGGAAATGGTTTCGACGCCGCCTCCGATGGCGATATTGGCGCCGTCCACGATGATATGCTGTGCCGCCATGGCGATGGATTGCAGGCCAGACGAGCAATAGCGGTTAATGGTCACGCCCGAAACCGAGGTCGGGCAACCGGCCCACAATGCTGCAGAACGTGCGACGTTGGAGGTGGAACCGCCGTCTGGCGCGGTGCAGCCCATATAAACATCGTCCACTTCGCCCGGCTCAATCTTGGCGCGCGACATGACGTGTTTGATGACATGACCGCCCATTGCGGCCGAATGGGTGGCGTTAAACCCACCCCGGAAGCTTTTGGACAGACCGGTACGCGCGGTGGATACGATTACGGCTTCACGCATTGTTTTCTCCCTGCATTGTTGGTTTCTCTTGACTAGCAATGGTGCCAGCATAGAGGGTTTCATGCCGTCTGGCACGTAAAATTCTGAACCTGGAGGCAGGGAAAAATGCAGGAAAAATTTGATACTTTGACGCTGGAAACCCCAGAATCCGGGCTGTTATGCGTGCGCCTGAACCGGCCGGACTATCGTAATGCCCTGAATACCCAGATGGGGCGCGACCTGCGCGATCTGTTTCAGAACGGGTTAAACCGCGACGCGGGGCAGGTGCGCTGCGTGGTGATAACCGGCGTCGGTGACAAGGCGTTTTGCGCGGGCGGCGACCTGAAGGAACGCGACGGCATGAGCGATGAAACCTGGCGCGGCCAGCATGTAATTTTCGAAGAAGCCATCTATGGCATCATGGATTGCCCGCTGCCGGTGATTGCAGCGGTCAATGGCGCAGCATTTGGGGGCGGTTGTGAAATCGCGCTGGCCTGTGATTTTGCCTATGCGGCGGTGGGGGCGCGTTTTGCATTGACCGAAGTAACATTGGGCATTTTACCCGGCTGTGGCGGTACCCAGAATTTACCGCGCGTGGCCGGCAGCCCGCGCGCCAAGGAAATTCTCATGACCGGACGGCCATTTTCCGCACGCGAAGCACTGGAATGGGGCATCGTCAACCGCGTGTGTGAACCGGCCAGCCTGCTGAACGATGCATTGGACGCCGCGCGCGCCATTTGCGCCAACGCGCCCCTGTCGATCCGCAATGTAAAACGTGCGGTGAATGGCGGGATTCAAACCGATCTTAAATCAGGCCTGAAGCTGGAACTGGCCGCATACGACGCCGTCTATGTATCCCAGGATCGCCGCGAAGGCGTGCGCGCATTCAATGAAAAACGCAAAGCGGAATTTACCGGGAAATAAAAAAGACGGCCCGAAGTGGGGGGGGCGGGTTAGGCTGCAATCGTCGGGTTCAGATTAAACACACCGAGCAAAGTCACGTCCCCGCCATTCGCCAGATCAACCTGTAACGAACCATCTCCAAAATCAGAGGCGATGCCAGCAAATTCGCTTTCCTCAATGAACAGTACATTATTGGTGAACGCAAAAATATTGAGCGGCAGATCATCGCTGTCAAAAACCACCACGGTCAGGGCTTTGTCACCTGACCAGTATTGACTTAGCAATTCGGGAAAGCTGGCGGGAGTGGAAAATTTATTGTCCGTGGAATTGACAAAATCGGTGATCAGATTTAGCCGCGCCAGCGCGACAGGATCACCCCCTGCAAACACAATGTCAGACGCATTCAATGCGCTGCGAGCTGAATTCAGACCTGAAATTTCGATGCTTCCATTGGTCAGCTGGCTTGTCGGGCTAACGGAAAACGTCACCACGTTATCACTGCGCGATGAATCGTCCGTAACTTTAACGAAAAAGATTTCAATCGCTTCCTTGCTGATTTCGGTGAAGGTGAAGCTATGATGTTCGGTTCTTGCGTTAAATTCAGTTACATGCGCTGTAACCACTTCCTTGTGTTCGGCGGCAGGCGGTGCGGCATTGCGTGTCGCTTCGGCGCGCGGCGCTTCTGGTTTTACATCGGCCAGTAATAATTTTTCCTGTCCGTTCACGGCAACATTTTCGGCTGCAACGGGCTTGTCCGCCTGTTCCTTTTGCGCGACGCGCACAAAACCTTCATCATCGGAAACGGTGGCGCCGGATTTATCCGCGCGCGCTGATTTTTCCATTGCGCCGGATACAGCGGCATCGCGCGCGGCCGCCTTGGTAGCGACAGTTTCTCTTATGTCGGCAACCCGATCAGGAGCGCCGGCATCTGCCTGGGTTTTGTTCTCTGTAATTTGAGGTGCGCCAATGGCGCTTGTGGCGGCCGCTTTTGTCGCGCCATCTGCATTCTCTGCGGTCAGGGCCACGCGGCTGGCAATATCTGCATCATCCTGTGAAGATGATCCCTGGATCACCGAAATGGCAAAGGCCACCACAGAAGCCAGCGAAAGATTGCCAAGCCCCAGACCAAGTCCCGTCGTGTGCGCATTGTCACCCGAGGCATATTTCGATTCCATCGGGCCCGTGAACCCCCGCAGTACAAGGTTCAGCGCATCAACAAATGCGGTCTTCAATGTTTCTGCGAATGACGCCTCTGATACCGTTCTTGCGGCGCCATCTGCAACATCGTCAAAGGCGACAATCTCCTGACCTTCCCAGCTTTTCATCTGCGCCAGGGTTGTGGCGACCAGCGCCGTCAGAATAACCGCGGGGTGCAGGAATAATTTCTGTCCCGAACTGGGTGCAGGCAGGATCAGCGGTTGACGGTTAACCAGCGCTTCGGCAACGCGACGAAAATTATTGCCGCGCATCACGGCGTCGGTGGCCGCGCTGACTGCAACAAACTGACCATCGATGCGTGAAAAATGTACGATGACATCGCCGGTATCGGCACGGCAGAATGCGAACCAGGGTTCGCCCTCATCGGACAGGCCCATATCCGTATCAATGGCTACCCCGGCGCGACCAAGAATATCAACAACGCGAAAAAGCTCGGCCAATTCTTCATTGGTCCAGTTCTGATCTTTTTGCGGCTGCCGAAAGGCCAGAATCGATGCCATGATGTTTACGTGCCCCAATCCCTCATGTTCTGAAAAAACAGAACGTTAGCTCGTGAAGCTACCAGCGAATCGAAGATTCTGCCAGTCACAATATTCAACCCCTGTCTAGGCGTTCGCGAACAGCAAACGATAGGTTTCCGGGTCATAATATTTCATTAATTCCTTCACGAACTCGGTTGTGTCGACATTCAGCGCCTGGGCCCAGCGTTCGTAGCGATCCGGCGGTATCCGGCCCCGGCCAGATTCCAGTTGCGAGACAAACGTGTAATATTCGACACCCACCAGCGTAGCCAAGTGACGCTGTGTAAGATTATTAGATTCACGTAGTTCTTTCAACCACTTACCGGCCTGCCGGCGCAGTTTTTGAACATCATGCCCGGCACTATGTTGCGGATGAGAATACATGTTTTCTTACCTTATTCCTATGCCAGACGGGAAGGGAATCGCTCCGTCAGCAGTCCCGATGAGATGTAGCATAAACAGGCACAAAGTACAAGAGTTACTGTACAAGCAGAGGGCCGATTTATCGTGCAGTATCAGAGGGGCACTGTGGCAATTTTAACGCAAAAATGTCTGAAATCAGCCGGTTTTATCCAGCAAGTCGCCCGGCGTGTCATCTTCTGATTTGCCATCCAGCGCTTCCAGAAGCACCTTCTGGATACGCTTGAGTTTTTCTTCGGAAGTAATTTTCAGTCCAAACGCATCGCGCACATAGAAGGTGTCGATGGCTTCCTCGCCATAGGTCGTCACATGCGCCGAATTGATAGAGACGCCATTTTCAAACAGCGCCCAGGTCAGATCATGCAACAGACCAGGCCGGTCCCGCGCAGTCACCTCGATCATGGTCGTGGTGTTGGAGGCTTCATTGTCGAACATCACCTGGCTGCGCACCGTAAAGGCCTGTTCGCGCTTTGGCCGTTTCTGTTTGCCTGCCAGCACAATATGCGGACGATGACGGCCCTCCAGTGTCTTGTGCAGAATTTCGGACAGACGCAGTAATTTTTTTTCTTCGGCCAGCGCGCCACCTTCCATGTCCTGCACCAGAAACATATCCAGCGCCATGCCGTCCGATGTTGTGAATATTTTTGCGTCCACAATATTGGCGCCAATGGATGCAAACGCCCCCGCCACGCGCGCGAACAGCCCGGCATGATCGGGCGCAAATAACGTGATTTCGGTAACACCGCGCGCTGTGTCAACTTCATATTTCATATGGAACGGCCCGCCGGACGCGCGCGCTTCCATTACAAAGCGGGCGTGCTTTTCATGCAGATCCACATCACCCGACAGCCAATAGGGTGGATAATGCATGGCCAGAATGCGTTCGCGTTGCGCCGGGTCAATATCTGTCAGCCGTTCCGCCAGTTTCGCCTTGGCAACAGAGATCCGCTCGCCCCGCCCGGCGGTACTGTGTCCGCCCGACAGCAGGCTTTCCGCCTCTTCATTCAGTTGGCGCAGAAGCTGGCCTTTCCAACTGTTCCACACGCCAGGGCCGACCGCGCGAATATCCACCACAGTTAGCACCAGCATAAGGCGCAGCCGTTCCTGGGATTTTATTTCCTCAACAAATTTCGCAATGGTTCGGGGATCGGAAATATCGCGTTTCTGCGCGACGTCGCTCATCAGCAGATGATTTTCCACCAGCCACGCCACCAGTTCCGTATCTGTATCCGACAGGCCAAGGCGCGGACACAGTTCACGCGCCACGCTCGCGCCCGCATGTGAATGATCATCGGGGCGGCCCTTGGCAATATCATGCAGCAACACGCCCAGATAAATCACTTCGCGTTTTTTTATGCGCCGCATGATTTCGCTGGCCAGCGGATGATCATCCGTCAGTGTGCCCGCCTCAATTTCCGAAAGAATGCCGATGGCGCGGATCAGATGTTCATCCACTGTATAATGGTGGTACATATTGAATTGCATCATCGCGACAACACGTCCGAAATCCGGGACGAAAAGACCGAACACGCCCGCCTCGTTCAGGCGGCGCATCGTGGTTTCGGGATCTTTTTTCGAACACAGCATTTCCAGAAACAGCCGGTTGGCTTCTTTGTCCGCACGCAGACGATCATCGATAAGGCCAAGCGAGCGGGTGACAAGGCGCAACGCCTTTGGATGAATATCCAGTTCATTGTGCTGTGCCGTGTGAAACAGCCGCAGCAGATTTACCGGGTCGCTGGTAAAAACCGCATCATGCGCGACATTAAGCCGCCCGCCTTCGGCCTTGAAGGCCTCAAACCCCTTGTTCCGGGTGCGGCCGAACCGTGGCAGAAAGCGGCGAAAACCAACCGGTTTGCGATGAATATCTTCCAGCAATGCGCAAAATATGCGCGTCAGGTCGCCAACTTCCTTGGCGGTGCGGAAATAGTCTTTCATAAACCATTCGACCGCCGACAGGCCGTCATGGTCTTTATAGCCAAGCCGGTCCGCAATGGACTGCTGCACATCGAATGACAGGCGTTCCACCGGGCGTCCTGTCACCAGATGCAAATGGCATCGCACCAGTGACAGAAAATCTTCTGCATGCAAAAAGCTGTCATATTCCGTCTGCGTCAGAACGCCTCTGGTGACCAGCTCGCGCGCATCCTCGACGCCATAAATATATTTTCCGATCCAGTACAGCGTGTGCAGATCGCGCAGGCCGCCCTTGCCATCCTTGACATTGGGTTCAACCAGATAACGCGTTTCGCCCTGACGCATATGGCGCTGGTCACGCTCGGTCAGTTTGGCATCGACAAAACTGGAGGATGTGTCAGCCGCAACATCTGCGGAATAACGCTTTTTCAGATCATTGAACAATTCCTGATCGCCGCACAGATAACGGCTTTCCAGTAACGCGGTGCGGATTGTGGTATCACCCTTGGACAGGCGGATACATTCATCCACGGATCGTGTCGCGTGACCAACTTTCAACCCCAGATCCCACAGCACATACAGCATGAACTCAACCACGCTTTCGCCCCAGGGCGTCTGCTTGTAGGGTAGCAGAAACAGCAGATCGATATCGGATTGCGGGGCCAGTCCGCCGCGCCCGTAACCGCCTACCGCCGCGATGCTCAGCCGTTCCCCGCTGGTGGGATTGGTTGCGCGGCTGACCCAGCGGATAGCGTAATCAAACAGCGCCGAAATGATATTGTCCTGGCAGGCCGATAGCGCCGTGATCGCCTGTAGTCCCCCCGCACCTGCGTGTAGGGCCTGATCCAGGGATTCAATCGTGCGCGTGCGCGCCTGCTTTAACAGCTCGACCAGACGACGGTTGCGATCCGCATCGCTGGCGTCTTCATCCGCGCCAATTTCGCGCAGGCCAGTGGCCAGCGCCTCCTGCGGCGTTACCGCAATGACGGGTGCAGGTTTCAATGCTTCTGGAACGGTATCATCGGGCATACTGGTTATTGTATCCGGTAAATATTACAGGCGCGATGGGTATTTAGTCTAAAAGACCACGCAAGTGGTAAACGATTTGTAACGCTTCTTTGGGGGATAGCTCATCCGGGTTTACGGTGCGCAACGCCGCTGAAATCCGGGCGTCTGCGGTTTCTTCCGGAATCGCCGGGGGGGCGCTGAACAGCGGCAGGGCGTCAATCATCTGCGTCCCCCGCCCCGTTGCCGCCTGACTTTCCAGTTGCGTCAGCACGGCTTGCGCGCGGGCGATCACGCTGGCGGGCAATCCCGCCAGTTTCGCCACCTGTATGCCGTAGGAACGGTCCGCCGCGCCGGGTACGACTTCATGCAGGAAAATCACATCGCCCTGCCATTCGCGCACCCGCATGGTGACATTGGCCATGCCCGTCAACACCGCGCCCAGCGCCGTCAATTCATGATAATGCGTGGCGAACAGCGCGCGGCAGCGGTTGGTTTCATGCAGATGTTCAAGTGCTGCCCAGGCGATGGACAGCCCGTCATAGGTTGCCGTGCCGCGCCCGATTTCATCCAGAATAACCAGCGACCGCGCCGTCGCCTGATTGAGGATGGCCGCAGTTTCCACCATTTCCACCATAAAGGTGGAGCGCCCACGCGCCAGATCATCGGCGGCCCCCACCCGGCTGAACAGCCGGTCGACGATGCCGATATGGGCCGATTGCGCAGGTACAAACGCCCCCATCTGGGCTAAAATCGCGATCAGTGCATTTTGCCTGAGGAAAGTCGATTTGCCCGCCATGTTCGGCCCGGTTACCAGCCACAGGCGGCGGCTGTCCCCGTCCGCACTGAGATCGCAATCATTGGCGACGAACGCGCCGACATTCTCGTTCAGCGCCGCCTCCACTACCGGGTGCCGCCCGCCCGCAATATGAAACGCCAGGCCGGCGTCCAGTTTCGGGCGAACCTGACGCGCGCGATGCGCCAGATCGGCCAGCGCGCTGGCCACATCCAGTTCCGCCAGCGCCGCCGCCATGCGCAGCACCGCTGGCCCGCGCCCCATCACCTCGCCCAGCAAATCCTCCCACAGCGCCAGTTCGATGCCCAGCGCCTGATTGCCCGCCTGATCGATCTTGCGCTCCAGCTCGCCCAGTTCAACCGTGCTGAAACGCGCATTATTGGCCATGGTCTGGCGGTGAATGAAGCTTTCATTCAGCGGCGCGCGCATCAATTTATCGCCCTGCGCCAGGCCGGTTTCCAGAAAATAACCCAGCACCCGGTTATGCTTTACCTTCAGCCGATCAATGCCGCTAAGCCTGCGATATTTATCTTCGAGTGATGCGATCACCCGCTTGCTTTCGCTGGCCAACCCGCGCAACTCGTCCAGGCCACCATGATAGCCCTGCGCAATAAATCCACCCTCACTGAGCAATAAAGGCGGTTCGGGTTTGATCGCCTCGC
>CAMTVX010000045.1:0-1358 GCA_947085295.1 uncultured Alphaproteobacteria bacterium
TACTGTGGACCCCTCGGTCAAGACAATAATGCATCGAGTTTAAGATGGTCGCCTTTTTCACGCAGCTGAACGGCGCTGCCCCGATTTCCTGCTTCTGTTTTTGCCATTTTTTCTGAAGACGTTTTTTCTGTTTCCTTGTACTTATCCACAATCCTGGCGCCACCACCGACCCCTGTCCGATAGACCTCATCGGGCGTGTCGTAGCCCAGCGACTGGTGCTTTCTTTCCCCGTTGTAAAACACAAAGTATTCCGTCAACCCCAACAACAATTCAGAGACCGAGGCGTACCCTTTCAAATACACGTCTTCGTACTTGACGCTGCGCCACAGCCGTTCCACAAAAATGTTATCCAGCGCACGACCCCGTCCGTCCATACTGATTGCAATGCCTTTTTTCAACAGCACGTCGGTAAATGCCGCACTGGTAAACTGTGAACCCTGGTCGGTGTTGAATATCTCTGGCGTGCCATAACTCTGCAAAGCCTGTTCCAAACAATCCACACAGAACGCGCTATCCATCGTGTTGGACAGCCGCCATGACAGCACGCGCCGCGAGTACCAGTCGATCACCGCTACCAGGTACACGAACCCGCGCGGCAGGCGGATATAGGTGATGTCCGTGCTCCACACTTGGTTGGGCCGGGTCACCAGTATGCCGCGCAGCAGGTACGGATACACCTTGTTCTGCGGGTGTGGCTGGCTGGTATTAGGTCCAGGTGCCATTCCGGCCAGTCCCAGCATACGCATTAGTCGCTGCACCCTCTTGCGGTTGATCGCCTGCCCCAAGTCACGCAAATACAACGTCATCTTGCGGCTACCGTAGAACGGGTGGCGCGTGTACTCGGTGTCGATCAGTGACAGTAACGCCAGTTCCTGCGCGTCCGGTTCTGCAATCAGGTGCGGTGCATAGACCGTGGTGCGGTTGACTGCGACCAGCTCGCATTGCCGGGTCACCGCCAGCGTTTCATCAGAGGTGCTGACCCATGATTGGCGACTCATGGCAGGCAAATCCCAGACTTTTTTTTGAGCCAGTCCAGCTCCATCTTTAATCGGCCGATCTCGGAATACAGGCGCTCCGGGCTAGCGGACGGGTCGGCAGGTTTGGGGCCGCGCTTGGCATCAAACAGACTTGAAGCCTGCTCCTGTAACTCCTTCTTCCACAAACCAACCTGTGTCGGATGTACGCCAAACTCCTGTCCAATCTCGTTCGATGTCTTCACGCCACGGATCGCTTCCAGAGCCACCTTGGCCTTGAATCCGCTGCTAAAATTCTTGCGCTTGCTTTCACTCATTAACCTGCTCCTTTTTTACGGCAGGCTTCCATCTTAATTCACTGTCTTAAATTTGGGGTCCACTATA
>CAMTVX010000046.1:0-27725 GCA_947085295.1 uncultured Alphaproteobacteria bacterium
ATAACGCCAATGTGCCACCAATCTGTCCGCCGCCGATTAGGGCAATTTTCTTGCGCGCCATGATTTTTCTCCGCTGAACTGAGCAATTGTATTAACCATATGGCTAGTAGCGCGATTTTTGCCGCACGGCAAGAGAGTGTAGACGCGATTTTGGAGTTATTTGGGGTGTGCGGGAATATTTTTGGCGATCGGCCAGCCGGTTTCTAATCCAGATCAGATATGCTAGATAAAAACCTGTGCGGGCGTAGCGCTCGCGGGTGTAGCTCAATGGCAGAGCAGAAGCTTCCCAAGCTTACGACGAGGGTTCGATTCCCTTCACCCGCTCCAGTAAAATCAATGTCCGGCCTGGACAGGTCACTCAGATTGATAGAGCAAAATAAAGACCGCAAAACGGTTGCCGAGTAGGCTCAGCCAGAGGTGTTAGTGCGGTTCCCCCCACCTCTGTTGGAAGTAGAAAGAACACCGTTCCACCCCATGAACTAGCTCAAGCGAAGACATACGAAGTACTGTTTTTCAGATATAATCGCACATTAAATCATCTTTTCAGAAAAACTTATCGCTTTTCAGAGATCGTTGAGTTATTGATATTCAGCTAACTTTCCCAATCCGGTGCATAATTCAGATCAGGATCGTGGTTTTCAGATGTCCAATCCCCTCCCCGAACCGGAGAATGGCCGCACCGTCTGCGGTGAGCCATTGCCCGAACGGACGCGCCCGGCCGGCTATGCGGCATTGATCGCCGCGTATGGCCTGCGCGTCCCGCCGCCCGACGAGATGGTCGCTATCGGCGATCGGCACACCTACCGGCATGAAGGCCGCTGGCGCGTGCTCACGCCGCGCTACAATCCTGACAACACGGTTGCGGGGCAGATCGAATTTGCGCTCCGGCATGAGGGCGTGGACCTGGCCGTGTTGAACGCCTTGTTCCAGGTAATTTCGCCCGAGGAAATTGAGGCCTGGGTCCGCGCCACGCCGACCGGGCAGTATGCGCGGCGGACGTGGTTCCTTTATGAGTGGCTGACGAACCGGCGGCTTGATCTGCCCGACGCGGCGCGCGGCGCTTATGCCGGCATCCTTGATCCGGACCGGCAGTTTGCGGTTGCCGGCGAGACCGTCACCCGCCACCGCGTCCGCAATAATCTGCCCGGCACGCCGGACTTTTGCCCGCTGGTGCGGCGCACACTGCTGCTCAACGCGCTTCTCAGCGCGGATCTGGCGGGCGAGGCGCGCGCGGTCGTGCAACGGACGGCGCCCGATCTCATGGCGCGGGCAGCAGCCTTCCTGCAGCTTGAGGATTCGCGCGCATCCTATGTCATTGAGGGCGAGCGGCCGCCCCAGGACCGGCTGCAGCGATGGGGTCAGGCTATTGGCGAAGCCGGACGCCGCCCCCTGAGCGGGGAGGAATTGATCGCCCTGCAACGGCTGGTCATCGGCGACGCCCGGTTCACGCGGCTTGGCTGGCGGATTGAGGGCGGATTTGTTGGAACGCGGGATCGCGAAACCAACGCCCCGTTGCCGGATCATCTGAGCGCCCGCGCGGAGGATGTGCCCGCCTTAATGGATGGTCTCATCGCCTATGCGGAGCGCGCCGGGACAGGCGGCCATGCGCTTGATCCCGTCGTGGCGGCGGCCGTTGCCGCATTTGGATTCGTCTTCATTCATCCGTTCGAAGACGGCAACGGACGGCTGCATCGCTGGCTGGTCCACCATGTTATGGGCCGTCGCGGCTTCAATCCGCCAGGTGTGGTCTTCCCGGTGTCAGCAGTCTTCCTTGATCGCATCACCCGCTACCGCGCCGTGCTTGAACACTTCTCACGGCCGCGCCTTGCCTTGACCCAATGGGAAACCACGCCGCAACTAAATGTCCGTGTGCTGAATGATACGCGCGACCTGTTCCGGTTCTTCGATGCGACGGTCCAGGCGGAATTTCTGGCGGAGTGTGTCGTCGAGACAATTCGAACAACGCTGCCGCGCGAAGTTGACTATCTGCAGCGGTACGATCAGGCGAAGCGGCGCATAGAGGCGTTCGCCGGGATGCCGGATGCCCGCTTCGATCTGATGATCGGCCTTCTGCGTCAGAACGGTGGACGTTTCTCACGGCGCGCGCGGACACACGAGTTCACCCAGCTAACGGACGAAGAAGCCACGGCGATCGAGGCCGTCTATGGTGAACTGCTAACAGACTGATACTGGGAGGCCTTGGCTCAGGATAAAGTGGAAAACCGCAGCTCATTTTCGCTTTCAACAAGTTTAGCATTATGATAAATTATACCAAACAGAAGGGATAGGAGCTGGATATGAAGCAGGCGAATTCCACTCAGATACGTTTTGGCTGGTTCATCCCCACTGCGGGCGACACCACCGCGATCGGCGACCCCAGTGCAGACATTCCTTCCAGCATGGAAATGTTCGAGCGGGTGGCGCTGGCGGCGGAGAATGCGGGCTTTGAATATGCGCTGGTGCCGGTGCAGACCGCGTGTTTTGAGGCGTGGGTTTCCTGCGCCATGATCGTTGCCAAGACCAGGCGCCTGAAAATGCTGGTGGCGGCGCGACCTGGCTTCATGGCGCCGACCCTGACAGCAAAAATGATCAGCACCTTTGACCAGCTTTCCAAGGGCCGGATTTATATCAATCTGATCGCCGGCGGCGGCGCTGCGGAAATGGCCGCCGATGGGTGTTATCTCGATCATGACACCCGCTTTGAGGTGATGGATGAAACGGTTGCCCTGATGAAGCGGGTATGGACCGAGACGGAACCCGTCACCCATGCGGGCAAGCATTTCCGGGTTGATAACGCTATCGTGCACCCGCGTCCCTATCAGGCGCCGCACCCGCCATTCTTTCTGGGCGGCATGTCGGATGCGGCAAAGGAAGTATCGGCGAAACATTCCGATGTACATCTGTTCTGGGGCGACACGCCGGAACGTATTGCGGTTGATCTGGCCGACATCCGCGCACGCGCGGCGCGCTATGGGCGGGCGGACAAAATCGGCTTTGGCATGCGCCTTCAGGTGATCATTCGCGAGCGTGAGGAAGACGCCTGGGCGGCGGCTGTCAAGCTGATTGCAAGCGCGAGTGAAAATCACAAGCGCATGATCGAGGAGCTTTGGGAACAAAGCGAATGCAACAGCCGGATGAAACAGCTAGGCAAGGCCGAGGGCTACATGCTGGCCCCAAATCTGTGGAGCGGCATCACTACCGTGCGCCCGGGTGCTGGCGTTGCCATTGTCGGCAATCCGGAGCAGGTTGCGCAGACCTTGCAGAAATTTGTTGATATTGGCTGCACGGATTTCTGCCTGTCGGGCTATCCGCATGATCAGGAGGCCGAAAGATTTGGCCGTCTGGTGATGCCGTACTTCCGCTCGCAAAAAGCATCCGCTGCTGCGGAATGAAGCGGGTGATTTTTCCGCCGGTTTTTATTGAACGAGAAAAACAGGACGACATTTGATCTCCAGCAGGCGATCCGACGTAGTGGGGAACTACGCGCCGCATGAGCGCACAAGGCTTCACATTTGAACATGCAAATCTCCTATTGCGCCGCACGCACGGTGCGCGCCGCATCCCCTTCATTCATACGGTCGCGCAGGGTGCCCGGCGCATTGATCATCGCGTAAAGCGTAGCGTCGCGCCATCGGTCAACTCCTCCTGTTTAGCCAACCTTCCATGAATCACATAATTCTTCTATTGTGAATCCCTTAACTGAAGACACGCCCTAAATCAGGATTCGCTCTCTACTTTTCCGGGCAAGTCCAATCTGCCATCAAGCGCTTGGGGGAATCGATGTTCTACGGATGGATAATTCTTGCCTCGCTCTGCGTGATCTATTTCTTGTCCCTCGGCACGGTGTTTTACGGCTTCAGCGCCAACATGCCGGAAATGATCAAAGGCATGGGATGGTCGCGAGCGGAGGCCAGTCTCGGCTTTTCAATTCTATTGCTGGTAATGGGGTTGTCCGGATTAGCGGCGGCATTATTCATACGGCGTTTCGGCGCCAGATGGACCATGGCAACCGGCAGTCTCATCGGCACGGCTGGTGCGATTAGCTGCTATTTCATGTCTTCATTGCCGCAATATTATCTTAGCATCAGTCTGGTTGGTCTTGGCCTGGCGCTGCTTGGCAATGTTCCAGGGATGCAGGTATTGACCAGCTGGTTTGCGCGCAAACGCGCACTGGCCATCGGCGTTTTTATGTCAATGGGAGGGTTAGGCGCGTTTTTCGCGGCGCCAGTCATTTCCCTGTTGGTACAGTCAACAGGCAACTGGCGCGACGCCTGGTTGGCAATGGCGGGCGCGACTTTCTTAGGGGGGATATTCGCAGTATTAATCGTGCGTGACATTCCGGAGCAGAAAGGAACATTTATTGACGGGATTAATCCGTCCATGGCATCAGCACATCCTGGTTCTCTGCCGCCCCCCCGGCGGGTGCATCAAACTGTAACTTCGTGGGAAACCAGACACGCCCTGATTTCCTTGCCATTCTGGATCACTGTTTCAGCTGCTGCTGCTACGGTCATTGGCGGCGTAACATTCAACAGTCAGAGCGGATATCATTTGCGCGATTTGGGTATTTCACCTGTCGCTGCCGGCTCGGCAATCGGGGTGTTTGGCATGTTCGCTGCGGCGGGTAGTTGGCTTTCAGGCTATTTAGGCGACCGGTTTGACCCGCGCTATATGCTGGCTACCGGCCTGGCGATGCAATCGGTGGCTTTAATTATACTGATCTATGCCGATACGCCGCAAATAGCTTTTACATTGGCGGCAATTTTTGGTTCTGGTAATGGTATGGCGCTGGCGGCCAGCCCTGCGCTGCAGGTGAATTTTTATGGCGCCAGGAACTATGCTGCGCTGATCAGCATACATGGTCTTGTGGTTACCGGCTCGGCAACATTAGCGCCGCTTTTTGCAGGCACTATTTTTGATATTGTCGGCAGCTATACGTCTTGGTTCGTTTTAATTGCCGTGACCGGACTGATCCCCGTGCTGCTGGTTTTAAGGATGCGCCCGCCGGTTGCGGTTAGCGGCTCCACGGCGCGGTCGCCGATATAATGACTACTGCTGCGGATGGCTTCACACTATCAGATGATCATTTTTCCTATCCCGCCGCACGCACGGTGCGCGCGCTATCGCCTTCATTCATGCGGTCGCGCAAGGTGCCCGGCGCATATTCATCACGGAATACGCCGCGCCTTTGCAATTCGGGGATCAGCATATTGCTTAGATCGTTGAAATAATCCGGCGCGTAATAGGACGGCGTGATCTGGAAACCGTCGCCGCCGCCTTCTTCCAGCAGATAGACCAGATGATCGGCCACCTGGGAAGCCGTGCCGATCATTGGCCCGCTGTCACTGCCAATCAGATAAGACGATGCGACGTCACGCAAGGTAACATTGGGGTTCGCGGTCCTGTAGGTGTCCAGCATGCTGTTCAGGCCCGGCACTTGCAGATCGCCCACGGGCTTGTCGATATCCAGCATGTTGAAATGGTAATTGAAATGTCCCGACATCAGGGACAGCGACGCTTCAATGGGAATCCGGGCGCGAATTTCATTCTGCCGGGTTTGCGCTTCCGCCTGGGTTTCGGCGATGGTTGGTTGCGCCGCCCAGATGATTTTTATCTCCTTCGGATCGCGGCCATAGCGTTCGGCGCGCGCCGCAATGTCCTCGCAAAACGCCCGCATCTGCCTGGCGCCAATGGCCGAGGCGAAAATGCACTCGGAATGCCGGGCGGCGAATTCGCGGCCCCGGGGCGATTGCCCGGCCTGAAACAGATAGGGATGGCGCTGCGGCGAAGGAATAACGGTCAGCGGCCCCTGTACCTTGTAATGCTCGCCCGCATGATTGATTTTATGAATTTTTGCAGGATCGGCGAAAATGCCGTTTTCCATATCCATCAGCAGGGCGTCGTCGTCCCAGCTATTCCATAGCTTATGGCACACCTCCATATATTCATCGGCGATGTTATAGCGCTCATCATGCGCCGGTAAACTTTCCAGACCGAAATTGCGCGCCTCGCCCGGCGAGAAAGACGTGACGATATTCCAGCCGATTTTTCCCTTGGTGATATGATCGAGCGTCGCCAGTTTGCGCGCCAGCATATAGGGCGGATAAAAGGTGGTGGACATGGTCAGCGCATAGCCAAGGTTCTTGGTCGTCGCCGCCAGATAGGGCACCAGGCATACCGGATCGGAGGCCGGAAACTGGATGGCGTAGCGGATATTGGCGGAGTTGGTTCCGCCGCCCCAGCCGTCGGCGAAGAAAAACATATCGAACTTGCCGCGCTCCAGATGCCGGGCGATCTCCACCCAATATTCGATCTGCGTCCATTGATGGCGGATTTTTTCGCGCGGATACACCCATGACATGATCATGTGCGGCGCGGGGCAATAAACCATAAAGCCTGTGAGATGCATTTTTTTGTTCATGGTGTCAACTTCCTAGTTTACTAACCTACTCAGCCGCGCGAACTGCGTGCGCTGCCTTTTCGTCATTCATAGTGTCGCGCAGCGTGCCGCCTTTATATTCGGTGCGGTACACGCCGCGCTTTTGCAATTCAGGGATCAGCATTTTGTTGAGGTCCGCGAAATAATCTGGCGCGTAATAGGACGGGGTGAACTGGAACCCATCACCGCCGCCCTCTTCCAGCAAATACACCAGATGATCGGCCACCTGCGAACCTGTACCAACCATCGGCCCGCCATCGTTGACCGAGAACATATAGTTTTTTGCAATTTCCCGCAGCGTGATATTGGGATTGTCTTTGGTGTAAACATCCAGCATGCCCTGGGTGCCTGACACCTGCAAATTGCCCACCGGCTTGTCAATGTCGAGGGTATTGAGGTCATAATTGAAATGCCCCGACATCATGGCGAGCGAGGCTTCGATGGGAATGCGTTCGCGGATTTCCTGCTGGCGGGCGCGGGCCTCTGCTTGTGTCTCTGAAACAATGGCGTGTCCGCCCCAGATGATTTTTATTTTACGCGGATCACGGCCATAGCGTTCCGCGCGCGCCGCGATATCACCGCAGAATTCGCGCATCTGCTTGACCGTATTTGCGGCGGCGAAAATACATTCAGAATGTCTGGCTGCAAATTCGCGGCCCCGGTCTGATTGTCCGGCCTGAAACAGATAAGGCTGGCGCTGCGGCGATGGAATGACCGTTAACGGGCCCTGCACCTTATAATACCGGCCTTCATGATTGATTTTATGGACTTTCTCGGGGTCTGCAAAAACGCCGTTTTCCATGTCCATCTTCAGCGCATCGTCTTCCCAGCTATTCCAGAGTTTGTAGCACACTTCCATATATTCATCGGCACGGTCGTAACGCTCATCATGCGGCGGAAGGTGCTCCATGCCGAAATTGCGCGCTTCCGAGCTGCTGATGGAAGAGACGATGTTCCAGCCGATGCGTCCCTTGGTGATATGATCCAGCGAGGACAGCGCACGCGCCAGCATATAGGGGGGATAGAAGGTGGTGGACATCGTAACGGCGAAGCCCAGCTTTTTGGTCACCGCCGCCAGATAGGGCACAAGGCAGAGCGGATCGGAGGCGGGAAACTGGATGGCGTAGCGCACAGCGGCCGGGTTCGTGGTGGCGCCCCAGCCGTCGGCGAAGAAGAACATGTCGAACCTGCCGCGCTCCAAAGTTTGCGCAATTTCCACCCAATATTCTATCTCAGTCCATTGGTGGCGGATTTTTTCGCGCGGATACACCCACGACATGATCACATGCGGCGCCGGGCAGTAAATCATAAACCCGGTCAGATGCATTTGTTTCATAATGGGTTCCTTTGCCTGTTTAGAACGGCGCCTGTTCAGAACGGGCGCGAGCCCCCTGCCTGCGCCCGGTGCATTTCGCGCAGGTAATTGCGGTCCCAGGTGTCGCGCTCATGCATCACGCAGCGGTTATCCCAGAAGATTACATCGTGCTGGCGCCAGGTGTGCGAATAGATCAGGTGGGGCTGAATCATGTGCTTCTTAAGGCGCTTCAGTAACTCCTCGCCCTCTTCCGGCACATGCTCAAACCCTTCAAGTTTGACCGTGAAACCGGGGGTAATCCACAGCGCAAAGCGGCCCGTGACCGGATGCGTTCTAACCACCGGGTGAACCACTTGCGATTCCTTGTCCTGGGCGCTGTTCTGCATGGCGGCCACCTGCTTGACCCCCTTCATGGTGGCATAGGTGCTGGCCGGTTTCCATTTCATGTGCCGTATGCGCTTCCTGGTCTCCTCATCAAGCTCGTCATGCGCCTGGTACATGTTGACGAAATGCGTGCGTCCGCCCGCCTCGGGCGGCGGGATTTCGGCGCCATGCAATACCGTAACGTCAGGCGGCACCGCATAGTCCTGCACGTCCGAGTGCCAGTGCAGCGCCTGTGTCGCGGAATTGTAGGGGTCGTCTTCGACCGCGATCACCTGCTTGCCGGGTTTGCGCGTGTCGCGGTTTGATAACAGTTGCAAAGGCAGATCGCCGACCATGGACAGCTTGTCACCCGCAGAGCCGCGGTAAAAACGACGGCCAAACCACTCCATGATCTCGCATTGCCGCTCGGGCGTGAGCCGGTTTTGATCGCGCAGGATCATCAATCCGGAATGGTTAAAGACGGTAATGAGTGAAAAAATCTGCTCACCGGTAAGTTCGTCCTGCAGGTCGATGCCGTGCAGGAATACCCCGCACGGGCCGCCGGAAGGTTTGATCTCAATGCCTGGGGCCAGCGCCAGATCGCCCGCCGAAACGCCACTCATCAACACAGTCTTCTGAAAATCGCGGGATTTTGCTGTCGTGCTCATGGGTTCCCCCTTTGGTGGTTATTCCGCCGCGCGGGCGGCGCGCGCCGTATTGCCTTCATTCATATAATCGCGCAGGGTCTGGCCGTTATATTCTTCACGGAACACGCCGCGCTTTTGCAGAATTGGGATCAGCATTTCGTTGATGTCGATAAAAAAGTCTGGCGCATAATAAGACGGCGTAATCTGGAAACCGTCGCCACCGCCTTCTTCCAGCAGATACACCATATGGTCGGCCACCTGGTCAGGCGTACCAATCATCGGCCCGGTATCGCTGCCCGACAGATAGCTTGAGGCGATCTGGCGCAGAGTAATTTTGGGATCGGCCTTTGTGTAAATATCCAGCATGCCCTGGATGCCGGTTACCTGCAAATTCATGCCCGCCACAGGCAAATCTATGTCGAGTTCGTTCAAATTATAATTGAGATGTCCCGACAAAAGCGAAAGCGACGCTTCGATGGGAATGCGCGCGCGAATTTCCGCCTGCCGCGTTTGCGCCTCGGATTCCGAATGGGCGATCAGGGGTTGCGCGCCCCACATTATTTTGATCGAGCGGGGATCGCGCCCATATTTTTCGGCGCGCCCGGCGATATCGTCACAAAATTCGCGCATTTGTTTTGCGCCATTGGCGGCGGCGAAAATACATTCCGCGTGTTTTGCCGCGAATTCGCGCCCGCGTTCCGATTGCCCGGCCTGAAACAGATAGGGTCGGCGCTGCGGCGACGGAATGACGGTCAGCGGCCCCTGCACCTTGTAATAGGGCCCTTCATGGTTGATTTTATGCACTTTGGCCGGATCAGCGAAAATGCCGTTCTCCATATCCATCAGCAGGGCGTCATCGTCCCAGCTATTCCACAGCTTGTTGCAGACATCCATATATTCATCGGCGCGATCATAGCGTTCGTCATGGGGCGGTAAATCCTCCATGCCAAAATTTTTCGCCTCTGCGCCGGAAGCGGATGTAACAATGTTCCAGCCGATCCGCCCCTTGGTAATGTGATCAAGCGACGCCAGTGTGCGGGCCAGCATATAAGGCGGATAAAATGTCGTCGACATGGTCATGGCGAAACCAAGCTTTTTCGTCACCGCCGCCATATAGGGCACCAGGCACACCGGGTCCGAGGTTGGAAATTGAATCCCATAGCGCACCGTGGCGTCGCTGCTGGAGAAGCCCCAGCCATCGGCGAAGAAAAACATATCCAGCTTACCGCGCTCAAGGGTTTGGGCGATCTCGGTCCAATATTCGATCTCCGTCCATTGATGACGGATTTTCTC
Source organism: uncultured Alphaproteobacteria bacterium (assembly GCA_947085295.1). Lineage (GTDB taxonomy): Bacteria > Pseudomonadota > Alphaproteobacteria > UBA11222 > UBA11222 > UBA11222. The sequence continues at coordinate 10,058 of CAMTVX010000046.1, forward strand.
ACGCGGATACACCCAGGACATGATCATGTGCGGCGCCGGACAATACAGCATGAACCCGGTCAGATGCATCTGTTTGTTCATGGTGGTTTCCCCGCGCGTTGTGTGGTTAATTCGCGCGGTAAAAGGGCGGCGCGTCACCGTTGACAGTGACCCGCAACATGGTGCGGGTTTGCGGGAAATAGTCCGCAATCGCGCGGTGCTGGGTGCTGCGATTATCCCAGAATGCGATCGAGTTCACCCGCCACTTAAAGCGGACATGAAATTCCGGCGTTTCGATATGCCGGTACAGGAATTCAAGTACCGCCCGGCTTTCCTTGGGCTTCATGCCAACAATATGCGTCGTGAACGAGCTGTTCACATAAATGCCCTGGCGGCCGGAAATCGGATGGGTGCGGAGCACCGGATGCACGGCGCTGGGACGTTTGTCGTTTTCGTGTTTCGGCGGCCCGAACAGGTGCAGACTGCCATGGTGGGCCTCCAAGCCGGACAGGAAATGCCGCATCTTGTCCGAGAGATCGTCATAGGCCGCATGCATGCTGGCGAACATGGTGTCGCCGCCGGTATCCGGCAGCACCTTGGCCAGCAGGATCGCGCCCATGTTGGGCACCGGATCGCACGACACGTCCGAGTGCCAGCCATTGGCGGAATACTGCTTTTTCGCGTCGGAATGCAGCGGCAAAATCTCCGGATGCCCGGGAATGCCGCCCATCGCCGGATGAACATGCAGGCTGCCAAAGCGCCGCCCGAAGTCCTTGTGCTGTTCAGGGGTGAGGTCCTGATCGCGGAAGAAAATCACCTGATTTTCAACCAGTGCGTCATGCACTTCCTGAAACGTCTGATTGCCCAGAGGTTTTGATAGATCAACCCCGCTGATTTCCGCGCCCAGCGCCCCCGCCAGTTTTTCTACTTTTATGGTTTCAAAGTGCATTTGCTTCCTCGCCTGATTTCTGGTTAGTGGCGCAACCGGAGCCTGCCCTTGCAGTTGACAATCCATTTGGCATTGACGATATTATCATTATGCTAAATATTGCTGTCAATATAAATAATGCCCCCCGGTAACTCCTGCAAAGGTTGAACACGCAAGATGCAAACGATCGCACAGGTTTCCTCTCCCGCAGACTGGCGGGCGGCGGATTTTGAACGTGGTGAAGACTGGATTGACCAATTGACCGGCGCCGATGTGGCGGAACTGGACGCGGCGCTAAATCACGCCAAAAGCAAAGGGCTGACCGGCACAGCAGTGACACGCGAGGATTTTCCCTTGCCGCGCCTTGCCGCGCGCCTGGAGCAACTGCTTGGCACGCTGATCAATGGCCGGGGCTTTGCGTTGCTACGTGGTTTTCCGGCGCGCAACTATTCGAAAGAAGACGCGGGCACGATATTCTGGGGCGTCGGAACTTGGCTTGGCAGCCCCTGGCCGCAAAATGCACGGGGCGATCTGCTGGGCGATGTCCGCGATACCGGGCGCAGCATATTGGATACGGATGTGCGCGGCTATCAGACCCGCGTTCACCTGCCTTTCCATACCGATGGCTCCGATCTTGTCGGGCTTATGTGTTTACGCACCGCCAAAGAGGGAGGGGTCAGCAGCATTGTCAGCTCCGTTGCCTGTCACAACGCCCTGGCCCGCACCCGCCCGGATTTGCTGGCGCGTCTGTACGATGACTTTTATGTCGACTGGCGCGAAGAACAACCGGCGGGCGATCCGCCCTATTACGCCATGCCCATATTCACCCGGCATGACGGGCGGCTGTTCAACCGCTATGTGCGCGGATATATCGATTCGGCGCAACGCTTCAAGGAGCTGCCCCGGTTGACGGCGCTGGAGCACGAGGCGCTGGACGCGCTGGATGCGTTGACCGTCAGCAAGGAATTCCGCCTGGACATGGACCTGCAGCCGGGCGACATGCAGTTCGTCAACAATTATGTGATATTTCATTCGCGTACGGAATATATTGATCACGACGCCGAGGACGACAAACGGCACCTGAAGCGACTATGGCTGGCGACGGACCGTCTTGGCAGCCGGCCGACAGCGTTTACCGGACGCGGCTATGATCGCGGCTTTCAAAGGCGGCAGGCGTCTACATAAACAACGAGCCATTTTTCCCGGGCTGCTGAAAAATCCATCTTTTGTCAATTCTTCGCTTCGCTCAGAATTGACAACTTAAAGCAAATTGTTTTGATTGATCCCGCCCTAGCTTCCGTAACTTTTCTGAATACTGTCGAGCGGTGATTTCTGGATGCCGTGATTGGGGATGGGATAGCGCAAGCCGTTTTTGCTGAGCGCCGCCAGGCCTTCCACCACTTTTGGCAGAAAGCTGGGGGGCAGCGCGACCAGCAGCTCGTCATCCTGCACCCCGCCAAATTTGCGTTCGGCATAGCACGGGATGGATACGGACGGTTCCCCGGTCGCCAGCGCATTGCCCCAGGAATCGGCGCACGCGCTTTCGCCCACGCAGGAAAAGCTGAGCTTTTTATAATCGCGATATTGCAGGCCATTGATGAAGGTGATCATCTGCCCGGGCGTGGCGTAAATCAGGCAGATATCGGGATTATCTAGCCGACCGGAAGTAAGCGGCGACACCGCCATCGCCTCATAGTCGCCATAAGAGGCGCAACTCATCGCCGCCTGATGCGCCGCGCTGTCTTCAAGGCTGCCATACCATACCCCGTTCATGCGGTCGCCGCTCAGCCATTCCTTGTCGCGCGGATGCAGCCCGATCACCGCGCCGCACTGCGCGCCCATCAGATTATCCATGGTGACGCCGATGGTCCAGCCGATCCAGCGGGATTGCCCGACGATCTGGTCGGTGGCCATTTTCTCTCGCGGATCAGGCCGTTTTATGCGCGGCACCGCCTCCATCTCCGCGACACTTCTGAAACGCTTCATACCGATAGGCGTCGCCTTCAGCCGCAGATAGCGGTTCAACTCATTGACGATGCTGTCATAATCATATTCCGTAGCATCGCCCCAGCAATTGGCTTTGGTCATGGCTTCCTCCGCTATTCTTCGGTTTCTGGTTTTTTTCCACAAAGCGTTTCCAGATAATACTAGCATTATGCTAAACCTGAATGCGAGTTCGAAATAAACGGATCACACCGCCGCCTGGACGGCGAAAAAATGGAGGGGAAGCTATGTTGATCAAGCTGTCTGACGAACAGAGCGCCTGGCTTGAGAAAGCCAAATCAGTGGGAAAATCGGCGCTGGCGCCACGCGCAGCGGAAATTGACCGCACCGGGCACTATCCCCGCGAAGGCCTGAATGCGCTGCGTGACGCTGGATTATTCGGCATGCGGGTGGCAAAGGAATATGGCGGCGGCGGGGCCGACCTGCTGTCCACTGTGCTGGTGGTTGAGGAACTGGCGAAATACTGCCCCTCCACCGCCATGTGCTACAAGATGCATATTGAAGCGAGCGAGATGATCGCCCGCGTGCACACGCCGGAACAGGTGGAAAAATTCGTCAAGCCGCTGGCGCGGGGCGAGGCGCTCTACACCGTGGCGGGCGGCGAGACCAGCGGCAAGCAGGGCGATGACTGGCATCCGGCGGGTTCGTTCTCGGCGGCGGAAATCATGCCGGATGCGTACCGGCTGGGCGGCGTGCGCAAATCCTATGTGACCTCGGCGGGCGAGGCGACGCACTATTTCCTGATGGTCCAGGCGGGCGCGGACGCCCCCAAAGGCGCGCTGACCCCGATGATTGTCGAGCGTGACAAGATCGAGTGGAAGAAAGACGGCGAATGGAACGGCGTCGGCATGCGCGGCAATGGCAGTTCGCCGGTTTACTTCACAGGCGACGTGCCCAAGGCCAACCGTCTGGGCAACGAACATGAAGGCGGCAAAAATCTTGGCGTTGTGATGATGCCGGTGGTGGCGCTGACCTATGCCGCCGCCTATCTGGGCATCGGCTCCGGCGCCTATGAGATCGCCAGTGTTGAGGCCACCAAACAATATCCAAGCGGCGCGCGGCGGCTGGACAACCCCATCAACAAGCGCCGCATGGGCCAGATGAGCGCCCAGATCGAGGCGGCGCGTTCGCTGCTGCATCTGGCGGCGAAGGCGGGCGACGAGGGCCGGGTCAAGGCCCCCATCCCCTATATCCAGGCCAAGGTGGTGGCGTCGGAAACCTCGGTTGCGGTAACGACGGAACTGATGACCATGTTCGGCGGCACCGCCTTCGCCGCGCGCCTGCCGTTCGAGCGTTATTTCCGCGACGCCCGCGCGGGCATGGTCATGGGACTGGCCAATGACGACGCCTATCCGATGATTACCGGCATGCTGTTTCCGCCGCCGCGCTAAGGGTGCTGCGATCAGATTGAACCACGCTCTGTTGTCAGTGCGAGCGCTTCGTGGCAATCGCCAAAGCCTGTGACCGTGGCATCTGGATTGCCGCTACGCTCACGTTCCTCGCAAAGACGGGGGAACGTGTGGCCGTGGAGTGAGGCGCTAAATAAATAGTTAATTATGTGACTAAAATGAATTGCTTATTGTGTAAGTGGTCAGTACATTTGTCGCGCCGTTAAAGGGACATGTACCAGCGTGACTATTTCAATAAATAGTTCCTGCGGCTGAAGGGGGAGATTATGCGGGTGATTTTTAGATTGATGGTGGCTGCGGCTGTCCTTTTAACGGTGCGGATTGAACCTGCACAGGCCACTACCGGTTTGCTGATGTGGTGCAGTAGCGCACGCAGCTGCGGCATGTCGGGGGCGGGGATCGCGCTGCACAGTGCGGCCGACGCGGCGCTGGCAAATCCTGCCGGTGTCGCCCGGTCCGATAACTCGGTTCATATTGGCGTTGGCTGGATGGCCTGGATGCCAATGACCGTGGATTATAATGACGAAAACGGCATCGGGCTGGTGAATGACACCCCCAAACAAAGCTCCGCCAAGGATATGTATGCGGAGGGCACGATGGCCATCACCTATCGCCTGAGTGACGATTGGGTTGTGGGACTAGCGGGGGGCGGCACCGGCGGAATTGGCGGAAAATACAGGGAGCCCCGCTTCAAGGATGCAGCCAATGGCGACATCCTCGGTGACCGCAACTACGACACCAATACCTCTCTCGGCATCATGTCGTTTTATCCGACCATCGCCTGGACTCCGAGCGACACGCTGGCGCTAGGAGCCAGCATGATAGTCAGCCACGCCACGCTCAAAAGTGACTCGGCCGTGTTCAGGGACGCCAATGGCGATGGATTACCTGAGGATGCCGATTTCGACGGCGATCTTGATATCGTGCAGACTGCGGGCCACCAGGAGAGAGATCACGCCCATGGCGCCGGATTCCGGGCCGGTTTCATCTGGGACATTAACAAGAAATGGTCCATCGGCGGCGCGGCGCAGACACCGACATGGTTTGAAGAGTTCAAAGAATATGAGGATCTGCTGATAGGTCCGATCAACGTCCCGGCTTACACCCAGCTTGGCGTGGTATGGCGCGGCTCGGACAAATTTCTGATCGCTCTTGACTTTCGTTACCAGTTCTACCGCTTTGTGAAAATTCTCAACACAACACCGGATAATGGGGGCTTCGGCTGGGATGACGCAAAGGAGGTGATGCTCGGTGGGACCTATTTTCTCAATCCGTCTTTGGAACTCAGGGCTGGCGGGAGCTGGAGCCCAAACATCATCGAAAAAAACGAGATCTTTGCGAATGCCCTGTCACCCCTTGTAGATACCTGGAGGTTCGATGCGGGCTTCGGTTACGGCATAGGCGGAAAGCACACGAGCAAGGGGCATCTCGGTCACAAGCATCATCTCGATTTTGACGCCTATTTCGTGGTGCCGGGCGACCGGCGCGAGGACGGCACCGGCGGTTTCGTTAGCCAGATCGGCAAGGGCACAACGCACGGGCACGATATGGCCGGTTTACGCTTTGGCTATCACTACCAATATTGAGGGCTCGGTCTAAAGTGTATTAGTTCTCAATGACGACGCCTATCCGATGATTACGGCATGCTGTTTCCGACGCCGCGCTAAGGGCAGTAAGTGACAGGTTAACCGGTTTGACTCAATCTGATCACATGAAGTTTCACAAGAATTTAGACGGTCAAAAGCAGCGTCAGCACCAGAAGCATCACGAACAAAGTTTCGGCGAGGATCAGGGCGGCGGGCCGCCACCCTACCTGGACGAAATCCCCGAGTTTGGTTTTGATCCCCAGCCCGGCAATAGCTGTCACCAGACACCAGCGTGACGCCTCGCCCGCGCCCTGCACAAGCAGCGCCGGAACCTGGATTGCGGAATTCAGCGCCACCAGCGCCACGAACACAATCAGGAAAGCTGGCAACAGGGGCGAGCGGGCGCCATGTTGCCCGCTGGTCTGCCTGTTGCGGAACATCAGCGAAACCGCAAGCGCTGCTGGCAGCAGCAGGGCCACCCGAAACAGTTTGACGATGGTGGAGGTGTCGCCCGTCACCTCAGATACCCCATAGCCCGCGCCAACCACCTGGGCTACATCGTGAATGGTGGCGCCCAGAAAAACCCCGGTTTGGGTTTCACTGAAATGCAATGCCGCCGCTATCAGCGGATAAATAATCATCGCGACAGTCGAAAGCGTGGTGACGCCCACAACTGTCAGGATGGTGTCGCGCTCGCGCTCCGGCGATGCTGGCAGTACAGAAGAAAAAGCCATTGCGGCGGATGCACCGCAGATCGCGACCGAGCCGCCGGTCAATATGCCAAAATCCGGCTTCAATTTCAGAAACCGCGCCGCCAGCCAGCCAAACACAATGGTCAGCACGACAGCCGCGACCGTCATCAGCAGCGTGTCCGTCCCCAGTGACTGCACCTGAGCAAGCGTGATCCGCGCCCCAAGCAGCGCCACGCCCGTGCGCAGCACGGTTTTGGTGGCGAAATCAATTCCCGGGCGGCAACGGCTGTCCTGACTGAGAAAGTTGACCGCCATTCCCAACAACAATGCAAACAGCATCACGGGCGCGGTGTAATGTTCGGCCAGCCAGGACGCAGCCAGCGCCACGAGGATGGCGATTCCAAACCCAGGCGCCAGCCGTTTAATGGTGGCGATTATCCGGCCCGGAAATGAGGCGCCGCTTTCCAAGGGTGCCCACACCGGCAACCCTTCCATCGAATCGAGCGAGGCGCCAGCGAACCTGTCCGCGAGACGACTCTCTAATGGATTCGGGTCACTCGATTTTTCGATAGTGCTCATACTCTTCCAATTACGGGTCTGTATGGAATGACGACTAAAGCGTATTACGGTGTTTTATGAAGCGACCTCTTCCAGTGTTTTGCCCTTCGCCTCCGATAACAGCATCAGAATGACCGGGATCGCTAAAAACGGCGTCACGGAAAGCACCGCGACCGCTGTTCCAACCGAGCCAAGCCACACAGACAAAGCGCCAACAGCGCCCGGCGCCAGCACCATCCCGGTTCGTCCCAGCAGATTATTCACAACCGCATTGCCGGTTGCGCGTAATTCCGTTGGAAATATTTCGCTCGTAATGGTGGCGGCGATTCCCCACAAGGCCTGCGTGGCCATGAGAATACAATAGGACGCCATTATGACGGCCGTCGATTGCGCCAAAAAGCATGTCATGGCGCTGAGCGCGCCAACGATAAAGTAAGCGCAGACGGTAAAGCGCCGCCCCGCAAAATCAATCAGCGGGCCCGCCAATATGTTGCCGAGTATTGCAAAGATGAAGCCTATCGAAAGGGTGGATCCAACTTGCGACGCGTCCCATCCCCGCTCATTGGTAACGTAATATGTAAAGAAAAACAGGCTGCTGGCGCTCCACGCATTCACCGCGAACCAGATACTAGTGCCGGTGAACATGCGGCGCCGGTATTTCGGCTGAAATATCGTCAACATCTCCCTGTAACTGGAGAGTATCGACGGACGCATTTCGCCGGTGGGACGCAGATATCGCTGCCAACGCTGGGTTTCCTGGAATCTTCTCCAATAAATCAGCAATACCGGTGCCACCGCGCCGCCGAGAAAATAAAGCCCCCGCCAGCCGAACTCAGACTTGACGACAATCGGATAAATCATCGCACCGGCAATACCGCCAATTATGGCAATGCCAAACACAAGCGTCACCGCCACGCCGCGGTATTTGGATGGCATCTCTTCGGTGAGAATGATCGCCGCCACACCGATCTCGGTTACCATGAATAACCGGGCAATGAATTGGTAGGCGACAAAATCGTACAGACCAATTGAAAATGCGGTGAGCACCGTGAATATTGTGTAGCCGGTGACGGCGGTTAAAAATATCGCGCGCCGACCAAAGCGGTCAGCAAGGCTAACCAGCGCGAAGGCCATCACGGTGCCGATACTGATCAAGCCCACGGCATAGCCCAGCACATCCGAACTTGCGTTGAACTCCTTGCCGATATGCGGCAGGGAAAGGCTTACAATCAGAACGTCGTAGCCTTCAAACATCGTGCAAAAGCAAACAAAAAAAAGCAGATGGCCCAGATATCCGGGGGTATGCGTGACGTCTCCGTCTGTCGCTCCGGGGGCGCGGTCGGCGTCAGCCATTGTTCGTGGTCCTAATTATTATGCGCAATTACAGACAACGTTTCGAACGTTAACGTTTAGCGTCCCGACGGCAATCCCTGGCAACTGAACCGAGATCCGCACCAGGTCATCCATTTGACAATAAGGCAGGCCGCCTCCTCCACTTCGTGTGGAGGAGGCGCTTATAAACTTTAGCCCAGGCGAAACCGGTTAGCGGGTTTTTGCCGCCGCCAGTTCTTTCGTCACCTGCTTTTCGATGATCGTACCCTTGAAGAAGTCGGGATTGGGACCGGCGTAGAGTTGTACCGAGTTGCCATAGGCGAAGTTGCGGAAGTCTTCCGGAGAAACCAGTCCCCCCTCAACCATCTCATAAGCCTCTGATGTGGCATGCGTCATGTCGGTGACATCCCAATGGCCCAGATCGAAGCTCATGATCGCGCGCACCTGTTCATGCAGGGGATGCAGGCGGCGGTCAAACGCAATCGCCGAGAGCGGATCGTCCGCCTCGCAGCCAAAATAGAAATGCGGGATGAACAGATCGCGGATATCTTCTTCGCAGGTGATCTTCATCGCGGCGAAATCATCGCGCAGGTCCGGGTCAATGGTTTTGGGCCCGAACGCCAGGGTATGCTCAAGCTGGTCAAGCTTGTCAAGGGTGGCCTTGTCGCCGTATTTCTCGAACAGTTCGCGCGCCAGCTTTTGATTAATGTTCGCGGGATCGAGATTTTCCAGGCTTTTCATGCTTCGTTTCTCCCAGCGCGAGAACAGGTCGCCATAGAGACGCACGCCGTTCACCACGCCGCCCTCCAGACACGCCACCCGCAGTTTCGGGAAGCGCCTGGTCACGCCCCCCATCACCAGTGCTTTGGCCAGCATTTCGCCGGCCGCGCCAAAGTGGCCCATATGGTTATACATATAGTTCGAGATCGAGCGCCGGTCATCAAGCCCCTGGGCCCCCGAATGCGACGCCACCGAAAAGCCAAGCTCAATGCACTTGGCCCAGAACGGATCATAGTCGTGGGCGCTGTCCATGCCATAACTGTCCAGCCAGTTGACGCGGCCAGCCAGCTCCGGATGCTTCTTGTGCAAATCCGGAAACGGCCGCCGGATATAGGCCGGGATCATCGCCACCTTCAGGCCCAGTTTCCTGGCGTGTTCGAGCTCCTTGATGCCTTCTTCCGGGGTGTTCAGAGGGATTACCGCAGCGACCGTCATGCGATCATTATACGGGCCATAAATGGCGGCGGTGTATTCATTGAACGCATGGCAGGCGGCTGTGCGGAATTCGTCATCGCCGAAATTGTGGTTAAACATCAAGCCGACGCTGGGATACAGGACCGCGAAATCCAGACCCACTTCGTCCATCCGCTCATGATAGAGCTTCGGCAGCATCGCCGTGCAGCGGTCCAGCGTGTTCTTGGTTGGCAGCGCCCACCAGGGACTGCGCATCAGGCGCGCTTCACGGCGCTCTTCCCAGTTCATGGCGTACCAGGATTTGCGCGCGTCACCGCTGAGCGAGAATCCCGCGCCCATGGTTTTGGCGAAACGCGCCGCGACATCTGGTCCGCCCGCATCCTTCAGATAATCCAGAAATACCGGTGTGTACTCAACAATGTGGCTGTCCCCGTCAATCAGCGGATGATCCAGTTGCGCACGGATTTTTGCCGCTTTTGAAACGATAGTGTCCATCACGATGTCTCCTCTGTTTGTGCCGCGCTCATGCGCGCGCTGGTTTCTTCTCACTTGAACAAAACAACTGACCCCTTGTCTGCTAGGACTGTTTTTTCTCAAACACGCTGAGCATCTTTCCAAACACTTCATCCACCCGGTAATCCAGATCGGTCACCGGAACGTTTAGTTCTTCCGCAACCGCCTGCCGGAACACCACGTAACCGTAGGACAGCGCCGTCATCAGCGCCAGCAGGGCCTGCAGGTCCGTATCCGCGTCAACTTTTCCTTCCGCTATGTCGCGTTTAAAACCTTCAATCCACTGATCTTTCAACGGCGCCACCGGCAGCTTTTCCTGCGCATCAAGCAGCAGCAGTGTTGATAAATTGACAGCTTTCTGCTGGCCCAGCATGGTGCGTATCAATTGCCGGATACGCGCATTGAAAGGCAGACCGCCACTGGCAAGAACTTCCGCCAGCCGTTGCTTTACATTGCGGCGCAGGGCCGAGCGCAATAGTTCCTGGCGCGATCCAAAATAATGATAGACTAGGCCGCGATTAACGCCTGCCTCATCCGCCACCTCACGCAGGTTCAAACCGGAAAGCACGCCGTTCTGCTGTAGCAGCCGCAACGCCGCCGTCTCCAGCGCCGCCTCGCTTGCCGCGCGGTCCGATGCTTGCGGCTTTTGTTGCAGAGTAAGTTTAGTGTTCATTGCCGGATACCCATTTTCAGTAGTGCATGTTGCGTAATTATTTCGGCCAGGACAGGGTGAAAAGCTGATCATAGGCCAAGCCCCAGGGCGGACGCAAAAATCCCAGCGCGCGCACATCCTGCGCCCAGCGGCCCAGCGGGCTTGATCGCGAAAAACTGGCCCCGCCAACCACGCGGCTGACCCGGCCCAGGCAGGTTTCGGCCAATTCGGCCACCGCCGCCTTGCAGCGTGCTGCGGCAAGCATCCCACCTTTGCCTGTCTCTATGGTGGTCAGCATGCCTTCATAGGCCTGACGGATCAGCCAGCCTTCATTCTCCGCCCGCACCCATTCCACCTGTTCATAGGGACGCATTTCGCCTGACCTGGCCGCCAGTTTTTCGCGCGCAAAGGCAAGCGCCTGTTCCACTACAGCAACAATCACCGCCGTGAAAACCGCGCCGCCCAATGGTCCCGCCGCCGCCCCGGAACCCGCCAGGCTGCCAGACCAGGCGCTACGGGTCGCCGGAAAATCCGTAAATTTGAAGGCATGCGACTGGGTCGCGCTCATGCCATGGCCATCCCATTCCGCCGCAAGCGTGATGCCCTGGCTGCCATCCCATTTGGCGTCCCCGACGCGCATAAAGAACAGGTCGGGATAGGCTTCGCCCTCAGCTTTCGCGGTGCTGATCATATAGGTGGACATGCCCGCACCACTGCCAAAATGCTTTTCGCCGGACAGCAAATACTGGCCAGGCGCCCCCGCCGGTTTTGCAACCGCGCGGGTTTTCATGATGTCGCCGCCGGAGCCGGGCTCCGACGTGACCGTGCCCCACCAGGCGCCATCCTTGACGACGCCATAAATCCAGTCGCATTGCGCGCGCCATGCCGCCGCCACCGCCGCGGGCGCCTCGCCCGCCGCCAGCCACAACACCAGCACGCACGGATGCATGGCCGCCACAAGCGCCACGGACGGGTCCCCCATGGCGATGGTGCGGATCATTTCCGCATAGGGCCGGGTGGATTGGCGCACATCTTTCCACAGCCCGCCATCCGCCTCGGCAAGCCCTGTGCCCAAAAACCCGGCTTGCGCCAGCAGATCAAAATCGGCGCGCTCCAGATGATCGCGCGCCAGCCGCTCCGTGCGCTGCTCCGCAAATCCGGCCGCCACTTTCTGTAAATTTGCAATCACCTGATCCGAATTCACCGCAACACTCCCAGCCTAAAAACAATGCGCTATTCGATATATCATAGTGGGCAAAAAGTGGCTTATCTAGCATATTGTCAAATTTTTGATAAAATTGTGATCTTGCGCGTTTCGTATGGAATGCGCTATAGACGCCCCATATTATAGCCAGTTATATAAGAGAAATGGGCAATATATCCCGCGTCGCCAGGGAAGCATTCATGACAAGTATCTGTTTTTTTTAGCGTTTTGATAAACAAATTTTACAGCTTTTATGACTATTCGAACTGTAAGGAGTATTTTTGATAATGCCAGAAATTAACCGCATATTGGGTGAGCGGGCAATCGTGCTGGGCGCGGGCATTGCCGGGCTTGCCGCCGCTGGGGTGGCGTCCAGTTATTTCCGAGAGGTCATTGTTGTTGAGCGGGACAAACTGCCCGCGCAGCCGCAATCCCGCCCTGGAGTGCCGCAAGGGCAACAGATTCACAATCTTTTGCGCTTTGGCATCAATGCCTTTGAACATATTTTTCCGGGTTTCCAGGATCGCCTGACCACACAGGGGGGTGTGAAGGCCGATTATGGCAAGGATATGCGTGTTTTCACCGGCGGTGTCTGGCATCCGCAGCGCGATTTCGGGTTGATCACCTATTTTCAGTCGCGCCCGCTGCTGGAACACACCATCCGCATGGCGTTGCAGGAGCGGCCCAATGTAATTATGCGCGATGGTCTTACTTTTGAATCTTTTTCCACCGCCGGGAGTGGCGCGATTGATGGTGCCATCTGCCGGGCGCCCGGTGGCGCGGAGGAACTTTTACAGGCGGATATGGTGTTTGATTGCATGGGGCGCGGTTCGCATACGTCGGAAGTGCTGGGCAAAGCCGGATATGGCGAAGTGGAAACACAACGCATTGGCATTCAGATGGTCTATGCGACGGCCTTTTTTAAGAAAAGCCCTGAACAACAAGGCAGGCAGGATGGGTTTCTGATTGCAAATAATTTTCCCGATACACGGTTTGGCGCGATACTTCCCATCGAAGACGAAGGCTATCTATGTACGATAGGCGGGCAGTTTAGTGAACACCCGCCCCGTGATATGGCGGGCTTTATGGCGTTTACCAGGGCGCTGGCGCAGCCTGAAATATATGAAATGATTAAAGACCTGGAAGTCATGCAGCCCGTCAAAGCCTATCGTTTGCCGCAGGCTTTCTGGCATCGTTACGACAGGCTTGCAAACTTTCCCGAAGGCTTTCTGCCGCTGGGGGATTCGGTTGCCGGCTACAATCCAGCGCTGGGACAGGGTATGTCCATGGCCACTAAATACGCCATGATCCTGGATCAATGCCTGGCCAGGCGGGCGCGGGAAGGCGGCGGACTAAAAAATCTGTATACGGAGTATTTGCCGCAGATTGCACAAGAGGCTAATAGCGCATGGGAGTCGGCGATACCGATTAACCTTGCGCATCCCGAAGCGATCGGCGAGCGCCCGGCGGATTTAATGCAACGGCTGCTGTTCATGAAGGGGCTTGGCCTGCTGTCCCTGGAGGATGAAGAAGTGCACCGGCTTGTGCTGCATGTCCGGCACTTTCTCACGCCGCCCAGCGCATTGTTGCGTGAAGATATCGTCACACGGGCGATGGCGCTCGCCGTTTAACCTTGCTGAAACAGACGGGGAAATTATGGAAAAGCACGGGATCAGCATTGGCATTATGGGAGCTGGATTAAGCGGCATCCTCATGGGGATCAGGCTCAAGCAGGCAGGTCACGATGATTTTGTGATTTATGAAAAAGCCAACGATGTCGGCGGCACCTGGAAGCACAATACCTATCCAGGATTGCATTGCGACGTGCCCTCGCATCTGTACAGCTATTCGTTCGAGCCCAATCCAGATTGGAGCCTGCCGTTTGCCGGTCAGGCTGAAATCCAGGCCTATCTGCGCCGCTGCGCGGAAAAATATGGGCTTCTGAAACATTTGCGGTTTGGGGTCAGTGTCGACACCGCGCGTTACCAGGACGCGAGCGGGTTATGGGAACTCAAACTGGCGGGCGGTGAAACTGTAACGCACCGCGTGCTGGTTTCCGCAACCGGCGGGTTAACCGCGCCCAGCTTTCCGCGCATCGGCGGACTGGATGTTTTCAAGGGGCCGCTCTGGCATTCCGGCGCCTGGCGGCATGGCTTCGATTTTACAGGCAAGCGCGTAGCCGTGATCGGCAGCGCCGCAAGCGCTATACAGGTCATACCCCAAGTGGCTAAAAGCGCCGCGGAATTGTTTGTATTTCAGCGCGATCCAAACTGGGTAATGCCGCGCAATAATAAGCCGTATACTGATGAAATGAAGGTCGCTTTCCGCGACCCTAAAACGGGCGCGCTTGCACGCCATCGCCGCTTTCTCTATCGCCATATGCTGCGCTGGTACAAGGCGTTCAAGCGCGACCCCAAAGCCATCGCCGCCATGCGTCATACGACAATCGAGAATATGAAATCGGCGATATCAGACCCGGCGCTGATCGCCCAACTTACGCCCACCTACGATCCCGGCTGCAAGAGGCTGCTTGTCTCGGATGATTATTATCCCGCTCTCGCCAGGCCAACGACGCATGTGATCCCGCATGGGGTGGCAAAGTTAACCGAAACCAGCGTTGTCGCCACGGACGGGACTGAAGCACAAGTGGACGTGGCAATCTTCTGCACTGGCTACAAACTTGGCGGGCGCGAAGATGGAAGCCCGGTGGTCGAGGTGTTCGGCCGTGACGGCCTGCCGCTTTCGCAGGCCCTGCGCAAACGCCCCGAAGCCTATCGCGGCGTGGCGATACCGGGTTTTCCGAATTATTTCACGATTGTCGGGATCAACGGAGCCGTTGCCTATACGTCGCTGTTTTACTCCTCCGAGGTGCAAACGGATTATATTCTGAAATGGATTCGGGAAATCGAACAAAACAATCTTCTTTCCACCGAGGTTCGAACCGAACCCACGCATGTCTATAACGAGATCATCCAGGGCGAATTACAGAAAATGAGCTGGTCGGCCGGCTGCACGAATTTCTATCTCGATCAGACCGGCCGCAATGTCTCGTTCTATCCCGGAACCCTGGGCCGGATGCGCCGGGAACTTCGTGATCTACTGCTCGAAGATTATGTTGTGGAGCATGCCGCTACTTGAGCCAGCCCGGTGCAAAACCTGGGCGCTTGCCATCAGATATGGACTGATACCAACGGCCTGATGAATTGACTCTGCGGGGGATTCCCTTTTTTTCCGGGAATGGCACAATCAGGCACATCCGCACTGTGCTTGATGCGCCCCGCGCAGCCAGGATTCCAGTGATTTACATCAAGATGTGCGGATCTGGCCGGGCGGCGCCTGGCCTTGCCGGTATGGCCAAAACTGGTCTTCAATTTCATGCGTTTCGCCGCAGAGAAGGGCTTTCATTCGGCGCTTAAACTGCACGGGCTGAGTGAGCGCGACGTTACGTTCGTGGATACCGTGAACGACGAGGACATGAACCTGATGGTCAACCATGACCACGCCGAAGGCAAAGCGGACGCCGCCAAACCCTCTTATTCCGGCGCTGAGGAGAAGGCGCTGCTAAACGGCGAGGTGGACGCGATTTTTATCCGCGGGGCCGGCGTGGCGCAGTTAATGCGCGCAACCGGCGGCAAGGTGCGCTGTCTTTACGACCTGCGCGACGCGCCCGGGCTGACGGAGCGGGTCAACAACTCCTCACCACGCCTGCTGAGCGTAAGCGGCTCACTGGTGCGCAATCACCCCGAGGCGGTGATACGTTATGTGCAGACGCTGATTCGCGCCGCACGCTGGGCGCAGAACAATCCCGCGCAGGCGTATGCGCCAATAGCGGCGGAGTGCGGCGTGGAGCCGGACGACATTGCACGCCTTTACCGCCCTGACTTTACCCAGAGGATGATGCCCGCCATTACGCCCGAATTGCTGGAGGCCGCCGGGATCATGAAATCGTTCCTTGTCGAGCGGAACTATCTGTCCACAGATTTCGATCTTGGACAATGGCTTAACCCCGAGCCGTTGCGCGAAGCGCTGCGCCGCGAGGGCAATAACGAGGCGCCAGCCGTGCAGGCTGCGCAATAACTTTAACTGGAGGTGCGCTATGAATATTTCTGAAGGCTTCCCGGATGTAATCCGGCAATCGTTTCCCAAGGTAAATATCCCGCTGCCCGGAATTCTGGGCAATCTGTTGCAGGGCGAGAACTGCCAGTTGCTATTTTCCGAGTTCAATGAGGACTTTCATGCGCCAGACCATCAGCACAAAGTGCATTGGGGACTGATCCTGACCGGCGAAGCGACCATGACCATCAATGGCGAGACCAAAACCTATGGGCCGGGCGAATATTACATCGTCCCCGACGGAGCGGTGCACTCGGCCAGAATAAAGAAAGGCACCAAGTCAATCGATATCTGGTTCCAGAAGGACCATCTGAAGCTGTAGGCGCCCGCGAGCGTGAGCAATGCCGCTGAGGCAATATTCGATTAGAGCGAGCCGCTGCGGATCATTTGTGACAAATTGTGACAATCTCTCCGGTAAACACCGGGAGGTAGCGGTAAACAGCGGTAACCCAAATCTGGATTTTTTAGAGGGTTACGCAGTAAGTACCTGAAAAATAATGGCTTTAACCCGCTTCCCAAGCTTACGACGAGGGTTCGATTCCCTTCACCCGCTCCAGTCACTCAAAAATTAATGCGCCCGGGCAGGGGGCGCCCATCGAAACCGATGCCGGGTTTCAATGGGCGTTAGTGTAGATCGTTTAGTCGCGACGCGGACGGCGTTCTCTGCCGCCACCACCGCCGCCGCCTGCGGGGCGTTCGCGGGGTTCGACGCCGGGAATTTCTTCGCCGGTTTCCTGATTGACGTAGCGCATGGAAAGCCGGGTTTTGCCGCGATCATCCGATCCCAGATATTTCACCCAGACGCTGTCGCCTTCCTTGATCATGCCGGCAACATTTTCGACACGGCCTTCGGATATTTCCGACACATGCACCAGCCCGTCTTTCTTGCCGATGAAGTTTACGAAAGCGCCAAAGTCCAGAACCTTGACGACCTTGCCCTGATAGATGCCACCGGGTTCGGCTTCTGCAACGATGTCCTGGATCATGGCCAGCGCCTTTTTTACGCTTTCTTCATCGGGCGAGGCAATCTTGATGATGCCTTCGTCGTTGATGTCGACCTTGGCGCCGGATTCAGCGACGATACCCTGAATCACTTTGCCGCCCGAACCGATCACTTCACGGATTTTTTCAACCGGTATGGTGATGGTGGTGATGCGCGGCGCGTTGGCGTTCAGATTGCCGCGCGAAACGGTCATGGCTTTCGCCATTTCGCCCAGAATATGCAGGCGACCGCCCTTGGCCTGGCCAAGCGCGATCTGCATGATTTCTTCGGTGATGCCGGTGATCTTGATGTCCATCTGCAACGAGGTGACGCCATTGTCCGTGCCGGCCACCTTGAAGTCCATATCGCCGAGATGATCTTCATCGCCCAGAATGTCGGACAGAACGGCGAAGCGATCGCCCTCCTTGATCAGCCCCATCGCGATGCCCGCGACCGGGCGCGTAATCGGCACGCCCGCATCCATCAGCGACAGGGATGCGCCGCATACGCTGGCCATCGAGG